>JBEIJP010000307.1:0-4424 GCA_040380245.1 Acidobacteriota bacterium
CCTCGATGTCATCGGGGACGGGATCGTCGGGACGCGCGATGGCGGCTTTGCCGAGGCGGAGTTCAACCATCCGCAGGGGATGGCCCTCGATGGCGAGGTCCTCTACATCTGCGACACCGAGAACCACACGATCCGCCGCGCCGATCTCAAGGCGCGCACCGTTGAGACGCTCGTCGGAACGGGCAGCCAGGCCCGCGAGTTCAACGTCGAGGGAGTCGGGACGAGCGTCGCGCTCAACTCGCCGTGGGATGCCCTGGTCGTCGGTGATCAGCTCTACATCGCCATGGCCGGCCCTCACCAGCTCTGGGTGGTCGATCTCAAGACGCGCGAGGCGCGTCCCTACGCCGGAAGCGGCCGTGAGAACCACGTCGACGGCTCCCTCGAGGAGTCCGCGCTCGCCCAGCCGAGCGGACTGGCGACTGATGGCAAGTCGATCTTCTTCGCCGACAGCGAGATCAGCTCGATCCGCGCCGCCTCGCTCCCGCCGGGTCGCACCGTCAGCACGATCGTCGGCCAGGGGCTCTTCGATTTTGGCGATATCGATGGAGTGGGAGATAAGGTCCGCCTGCAGCACCCGCTCGGCGTGGCCTATCTCAACGGCAAGCTCTACGTCGCCGACACCTACAACCACAAGATCAAGGAGATCGAGATCCAGAAGCGGGAGAGCCGCACCTACGCTGGAACCCGCCAGGTGGGTGCCAACGACGGCGACCGCAAGCAGGCGCAGTTCAACGAGCCGGGCGGGATCAGCGCGACCTCGCGGGAGCTCTTCGTCGCCGACACCAACAACCACCTCATTCGCCGGATCGAAGTGGCGACGGGCCGCGTCTCGACCGTCAAATTGAGTGGGTTGGAGAAGCTCGCCGGGGCGAGTGGACGCCGGTTCCGGGGGCGGGTCGTCGAGATGGCCCCGCTGGCGCTCGCGCCGGGGGCGGCGAATGTCACCGTCTCCTTCACCCTCCCGAAGGGCTACAAGTACAACCAGGGAGCGCCCTTCTTCGTCTCCACCCGCAGTGGCAACGATCAGCTGATCCGCTTGAAAGGGGAGCAGGGGGGGCGCAACTTCACCGAATCACCCTTCCCTCTGACGATTCCGCTCGAGGTCGCCGCGGCGACGCCGGGCTCGGCGCGGCCGAACCTGACGGTCGACGCCGTGCTCTACTTCTGCAACGACGCCGAGGAGCAGGTCTGCCTGGTCGACAGCATCCGGGTCGAAGTTCCGATCGAGGCCAGGACCGGCGCCCCCGCCACGGGGCGCATCGAGGTCGCTGCCAAGGCCAGGGGAATCAGCGGAAGCGAGGGAGGCCCGGTCAGTGGATCCTTGCCGACGCCGCCGCTCGGTCCGCCAAAGTAGGGCGAGTTTCGCCCTACCACTCGCCGGTGCGATCCCAGGCGAACTGCTTGAGCCGCCACTTGAGGTCGGCCGAGAGCCGTCGACCGTCCGACCAGGAGAGGTTGGACGTGACATTGCGCGTCGAGCGCATTCCCGGGATGACCGTGCTGACCGCCTCGTGGCTGAGCACGTAGCGCAGGGCCAGCTCCGGCAGGCTCATGGCTTCGTGGTTGAGGAGCAGTTTCAGCCGCTCGACGCGATCGAAGACCTTCTGTTGGCGATCCCCTCGGAAGAAGAAGGCCCGGAAGTCCGACTCCGGGAAGACGGTCTCGGGCCGGATCGCCCCGGTCAAGCCCCCCTCGTCGAAGGGAACCCGCGCCAGCACCCCGATGTTCAGCTCCTCGCAGAGGGGGAAGAGGGCGTCCTCGGGCGCCTGCTCGAAGATGTTGTAGATCACCTGGACGGCATCGATCACCCCCAGCCGCAGGGCCGCGAGCGAGTTGGCTGGCTGGTAGTCGTTGATGGAGAGGCCGATGAAGCGGATCTTGCCCGCCTCACGCAGCCGCGTCAGGGCCTCGATCCACTCCGTTTCCTCGGCCCATTGATCGGTCCAGACGTGGAGCTGCTGCAGGTCGATCGTCTCGACACCGAGGTTGCGCAGGCTCTCCTCGGTCGAGCGGATGATGTGCTCCGCGGGGAAGACTTCGCGGAGCGGCACGTTTCGAGCCGGCCATTCCCGGTTGAGCGGCGGAATTTTGGTGGCGATGGCGATCTTCTCCGAGCGGGAGCGGACCACCTGCCCGACGAGCCGCTCACTGTGGCCTCCGCCGTAGGCCAGGGCCGTGTCGATCAGGTTGAGCCCGCCGTCGATCGAGAGGTGGAGCGCCCGGATGGCCTCCTCGTCATCGCCTCCCGTCCATTGAACGCCCCCAATTCCCCAGGCGCCATAGCCAACTTCAGATACTTCCAGCCCCGTCCGACCCAGCGTGCGATATCTCATCCCGTTCTTCTCCTCGTTTCTCCTGCTCCAACTCGTCAACCCGGCCTGGGTCGACTACAATGCGCGGCGGCGCGATTTACGCATTCCCACGCGGGGATTGTCAACCGGAGGGAGGAGGGCAGCGTGGAGGATCTCTTCAAACTGGCGGGGATCGGCGTGGTGATCGTCGGCATGGTCCGGCGCTGGCGGCCGACGGTGGTGGTGGTCATCGCCGCGCTCCTGACGGGGCTCGCGGCGGGGATCCCGCTCCTTCCCGACGAGCCCCTCGTGCGCCGACTCTTCGAGGGCAGCGGGGGAGTCCCCGGCCTCTGGCAGCCCGGATCCGCCGGCCTGCTCAGCCTGCTCGGCAATGCCTTCGCCGAGAACCGCTTGATGACCCTCTTCCTGCTGACGCTGCCGGCGATCGGGCTCGCCGAGCGCTACGGCCTGCGCGAAGAGTCCGCCGCCCTGATTCGTCGCTTGCGGGGGGCCACCGTCGGCCGAATCCACCTCGTCTACCAGCTCTTCCGGATCCTGCACGGTGCCCTCGGCATCCGGTTGAATGGCCATCCGTCCTTTGTGCGCCCGCTGATCGCGCCGATGGCGACCGGGGCCGCCGAGGTTGCCTCGCCACGAGGGCTGGCCGACGATCCCACGGCCAGTGATCGGATCAAGGCCGCCGGCGCGGCCGCCGAGAACTACGGCAACTTCTACGGACAGAACCTCTCACCCGTGCAGGCAGGTGTCCTGCTCGTCTTCGGCGTCATGCAGGGGCTGGGCGTCCCGGTGGCGATCTGGGATCTCGTCCGGGCCACGGTCCCGGTGGTGGTCGTCTCGGTCATCCTCGCCGCCCTCCAGTTCTGGTGGCTCGACCGCTGGCTGCGGCGCAGGGCCCGTCAGGAGGCGCGATGACCCAGCTCTTCTCACTCGACGCCGTCTATGCCCTCTGCGGTCTGCTGCTCCTCCTCTTCGCCGCCGGGACGCTTCGCGATCGCCAACATCCAAGGCGCTATGGGAGCGCGCTCTTCTGGGCCCTGCTCGGGCTGATCTTCCTGGGAGGCGGCTGGTGGCCGCACTGGCTGACCGGGCTGCTGGTCCTCGTCCTGGTCGTCATCGACGGTACCGGGCGCATGGCGCGGGGCAGCCAGCCCGCCGCTCCCGAAGCGGCCGTCGACGGGAAGAGCCCCGGGTATCGGATCTTCTGGCCGGTCGTGGCGATCCCGGCCATGACGGTCCTCCTCGCCCTCCTCTTTCGCTGGGGCGGACTGGACGCCAATCGGGGCGCGATCGTTGGGCTCGGCTTCGGCGGAGTCGTCGCCATGGCCATGGCTCTGCGCGTCACCGGCGGCCGCGTCAGCACGCTCCTCGCCGAAGGCCGACGGCTCAATGAGGCCATGGGCGCGGTGACGATCATGCCGCAGCTCCTCGCCTCGCTCGGCGTCATCTTCACCGCGGCCCGTGTCTGGGATCTCATCGCCGCCGGAGTTCGCTACGTCGTTCCCGCCGACCACCTCTTCCTGCTCGTTCTCGTCAACTGCCTCGGCATGACGCTCCTGACGATCCTCATGGGCAACTCCTTCGCCGCCTTTCCGGTGATTGCCAGCGGCGTGCTCGTCCCCCTGCTGGTCGTCCCCTTCGGCGTCGACCCGGCCACCGCGGCGATCCTCACCCTCACCGCCGGATCGAGCGGGACCCTCATGACCCCGATGGCCGCCAACTTCAATACCGTCCCCGCCGCCCTGCTCGATCTGCGCGATCCCTACGGCGTCATCCGCTTTCAATTGCCCGTCGCCCTCGCGCTCTGGACCTTCCACGTCCTCTGGATGTGGTTCATTCTCTGATCGGGCCGGCGTCGACTCGGCGGGTGTTGAGTAAGCCGAAGTCAAAAAGGCTGCCGGTGAATCTGGATCAATTTGAATCCATGCTGGCTTTGACCATAATGGTCTCGCTGTGGGACAGCAGCTTGTCTATCAAGCCTGGATAGATTCAAAGACTCTTCGGCAAAAACTCGTTGATTTGATCGTCAGGAGGTGGGACGATGACGACGCAACCACACTCAGAAGAACAATTTGCAGTATGTCTTGATAACTCGGGATACAAATCTTCACTTGA
>JBEIJP010000308.1:0-4391 GCA_040380245.1 Acidobacteriota bacterium
GGCCCTCATCCAGGTGAGCTTTGCATACAGCGGGTGGAATGCGGCGGCCTACCTCGCGGGTGAAGTACGGGATCCGGCGCGCACGCTGCCACGGGCCCTGGTCGGGGGAACAGTGGCCGTCTGCCTGCTCTACCTCGGGCTCAATCTGCTCTTCCTCTACGCGGTGCCGGCGGCAGAGTGGACGCCGACGATCGCGATTGGTCAGGTGGCGGCCGAGCGGCTGTTTGGGCCTGTGGGGGGAACAGTGATCAGCCTTCTGGTGACGATCACGATCCTCGGGTCGATCAGCGCCATGACGGCCGCCGGGCCACGGGTCTACTATGCGATGGCGCGGAATGGCATGGCGCCCGGGATCTTTGGCCGGGTGGGAGAGCGGCGGGGAGTGCCGTCGGTCTCGATTGTCACGCAGGCGGGAATCGCGGTCGTGCTGGTCCTGACCGGTGAATTCGAGACGCTCCTGGTCTACATTGGCGCCGCCCTCTCGCTGATGGCGGCGTTGACGGTCAGCGGTGTCTGGGTGATCTCGCGTCGCGTGCCCCGGGCCCGGGAGGGGACTCTCCAGGGAGTCTTTCTGACCCCGGGCTATCCGGTGACGCCGGCGATCTTTCTTGGCCTGGAGGCGGTCGCGATCATGCTGGCACTCTGGGAGCGGCCGCGTCCGACCTTGGCGGCCCTGGCGACAGTCCTCGCCGGAGCCCCTCTTCTATTGGCTGGCCCGACGAGTGGGCTGGCTGAAACCACCAGCGGCGGTGGGAGTTCTCGACTGACGGCCGCCGACAATTGGAATCCTCTACCGATCTACCAGGAGGTCCCAATGATGAATCGATGCAAGAATGGTCTGTGCAGCCCGACCTTGTGGCTGGTCCTGCTCTGCCTGGCGCTGGGCGGCAGAGGGGCGGAAGGGAACTTCACCTCGTTCGCGGCCGGGAGAGACACCGTGGCGCCATCCGCCCCTCCGCAGCAAGGAGCGCCCCGGCAGCGCACGGCGGAAGAGTACCTTCAGGTGCTGGAGACAGAACGGCGGGTCAGTGAGCTGCAGGTGGACCAGGTGATCGCCTCGCTCGGCATCCAGGCCGGGATGCGGATCGCCGATCTGGGATCGGGTTCCGGACTCTTCACCCGCCCCCTGGCCAAACAGGTCGGATCGGGTGGAGTGGTCTACGCCATCGATGTCGATGAGAAGCTCCTCGCCCACGTCTCGAAAACGGCGACAGAGCTGGGCCTCGCCAATGTCCGCCCGATCCTCGCCGACGCCAACGACGCGCAGCTTCCAGAACCGGTCGATCTGATCGTGATCATCGATACGCTCCACCACATTCCGACTCCGTCGGAGTATGTCAAAGGGCTCCGGAAGTATCTTCGCAAGGGCGGGAGAGTCGCCATCATCGACTTCAGCAAGGAGTGGCCCGCCGGGCACGAGTCGATGGTCTACCAGTTGAGCGACCTGGAACAATGGATGAAAGCGGCGAAGTTCAAACGGGCCCAATCGTTCGATTTTCTTCACAACAACTTCTTCGTCATCTTCCGCTGAGGAGGGCAGAAGCCGGTGGAAGAGAGAGCAGAGGATAGGCAAACGTGATGAGCAGCAGACAACAGTCGAAGCGGGGGATCTGGCACGAGGGAAGGATTCGTCACCGGCAGGCGACCTCCCTGGGAAGAGGTCTGTTGATCCTCTTCTTGTGGATCCTTCCCCTGGCGAAGCCAGGGGAGGCGCACCCGCTCGGGCAGTTCTCCGTCAACCACTATGTGCGGGTCGAGGTCGGGACGCCGCGGGTCACCCTGCGGTACGTCGTCGACCTGGCAGAGTTACCCGCCTTCCGCGAGGCGCAGCGGGCGGATACGGATGCCAGCGGCAGCCTCTCCGCAGAGGAGATGGAGGCCTATCTCAAGCTGGTCGGACCAGGGTACCTGGCTGGGCTGCGATTGGAGATGGATGGGCAGCGTGTTCCGCTGGCGATCACGGCGAGCCAGGGAGCCCTGGTTCCCGGTCAGACCCAGTCGGACGCGATGGGTCTGGCGACCATGCGGTTGACCTTTGACCTGACGGGCCCCATCGACTGGGCAAGCGGGTCCACCACCCGTCAGTTCACTCTCTTCAACGAGAACCAGATCGAGACGGCGGGATGGCGGGAGATGGTGGTCACCTCGGGCAATGGAATCGAGGTCCACGACAGCTCTCTGGCGGGAAATGGGATCACGGACGAACTGGTGGCCTACCCGGAGAGCCTGCTCTACGCCCCCTTGCGCGAGCAGAGCGGAACGTGGCGAGCGACGCGCGGGGAGCGACCCGCCGGCTCGCAGCCCCTCCGCCGCCGCGATGGCCAGCCGGTGCAGGTGACCCGCGACCGCCTTCTCTCGCTGATCACGGTTCCTACCCTGACGCCCGGGATCATCCTGCTGGGACTGGTCATCGCCTTTGGTCTGGGGGCGCTCCACGCGCTCTCACCGGGACACGGCAAGGCCCTCGTCGGAGCCTATCTCGTCGGCGCCCAGGGAACCGCCCGACACGCCGTCCTGCTTGGGCTGACGGTCACCGTGGCGCACACGCTGACCGTCTATCTCGGCGGCGTGGCGTTTCTGGTCGCCTCGGAGTACTTCCTCCCCGAACGGATCTACCCCATCCTCAGTTTTGTCTCGGGAGTCCTGCTGATGGGAATCGGTCTGGGGCTTCTCTTGCAACGGCTGCGGGGATCGATCCCCTGGTTGGCGGGAGTAGGCTGGTCCTCGCTGCTCCACCACCATCCCCATCCAATGGCTGGACAATCCTCCCCAACCGGGATCGCACCGGATCTTTCCGCCCGGAGCCTGCTGACGCTGGGAATTTCGGGAGGAATCATCCCCTGCCCCTCGGCGTGGATCCTTCTTCTCGGGGCCGTCTCGCTTCAGCGAACGGCCTACGGTCTGGTGCTGATCCTGGCCTTCAGCCTCGGGCTGGCTACTGTCCTGACCCTGATCGGAGTGGCGGTGGTGCAGGGAGGACGCTTCCTGGAAGGCATCCCAATGGCGGGGCGGGCGATGCGAATCCTCCCGCTCTTCGGCGCCGCTGGCGTCACCCTGGTAGGAGGAGCGATGATCTGGCAGGCTCTGGCGACGAATGGTTGGGGAATGGAGAAGCTGGCGTCGATCTGGTCAGCAGAGTTGGAAACTGCTGGGGGGGCCGCAGGATCCGCCCTGGCCATCCTCGGCCTGGGGCTGGTGATCGGACTCCGGCACGCGCTCGATACAGACCATCTGGCCGCCGTCACCGCCATCGTCTGCGAGCGCAAGAACCTCCTCAGCTCGGTGCTGATCGGCGGCCTGTGGGGCATTGGTCATACCCTCTCCCTCCTGATCGCCGGAATCGGCGTCCTGATGCTCAATTTGCGGATCGAACGCTATGAGAAGATGCTGGAATTCTGCGTCGCGCTCATGCTGATCGGACTTGGCGGAAATGTCCTGTGGCGGCTCTACCGTCAGCTGGCAGCCCCTCGACCTCTCCCAGCCACGGGCTGGACAGCGCCGGTGGCGGCCGATCCAGGGCCACCACCGGCAACGTCGTCCTGGAATCTGCGGCCACTGGCCGTCGGCATGGTCCATGGCCTGGCAGGGAGTGCCGGGCTTATGCTCGGAGTCCTGGCGACGATCCGTTCCTTACCGCTCGCCCTCGGCTACATCGTCATCTTCGGCCTCGGCTCGATCGGGGGAATGATGATCATGAGCCTGGTGATCGGTCTGCCCGCTCGTTTCACGGCGACCTCTTTTCTACGCGCCAACCTGGCGGTACGGGCCCTCTCGGGCGCGTTCAGCCTGGGATTTGGCGGCTGGCTCGCCTACGAGATTGGCTTCATTGACGGTCTCTTCCGCTGAACGCCCATCGGGCGACCCGAACAATGACGGAACGGATCTTCCGGGTCAGGCGGGAGGCCCAGCCATCGGTGCGAATCTCTGCCGCCGGCTCTGCGGCGAGTGACTCCGGTTCGGCTGTCAGCCTTCCCGCACCTTCCTCCTCAGACCGGCCTGGAGCTGCCGCAACCGGTTCGACGACGGACGCGATCTCCTCGACAACCTGCTCTGGCGGAGCTTCGTCGGAGGGCTTCACCACTGGATCCTCGCTGGGCCGGATCTCGACGAAGACCTCCCGCGGAGGATTGTCGACCGCCTCCATCGTCAGGTCCTCGACTGGCACGGGCTCCTCTGGAACCACCTGCGGAGATTCTTCTGTCGGGTCGTCAGAGGGTTCGACCACTTCCTGGGCCACCAGCGAAGACTCCTCAACCCGCTCCACCAGCGGACCATCGCCAGCCACTGGCCCATCTTGAGCCTCCGACGGAGATTCGCCAGACAGCTCCTCCGGTCGATCCTCGACCGGTACGGCCTCCGGCAGGACCTCTGGCGGAGCGTTGTCGATCGCC
>JBEIJP010000309.1:0-4386 GCA_040380245.1 Acidobacteriota bacterium
CGGTGCTTGAACCTGTTCCGACCCGCAACCACACCGAGATCATGCTGCAGGAGTGCGGAGCCGCCTTCGAGCAGGCCCAGACGGAGGCCGGCACTGTCCACGCCGTAACGGGAGGGCGCCCGTTGCGTCCGCTGGGAGAGTATCAGGTCGCCGGGGACCTCTCTTCGGCCGCCTTCTTTCTGGGAGCAGCCCTCCTGGCGCCGGACGGCGACGTGCGGTTGCGGCATGTGGGAATCAACCCTTCCCGGCTGGCCCTGGTCGAGGTGCTGCAACAGATGGGTGGGCAGATTGAACTGGTCGACGCGCGGCGGGCCCACGGAGAGCCGGTGGCCGACCTCGTCGCCCGGTCCTCCTCCCTGCGGGGCATCCACGAATTGAGCGGGGCAGTGATCGCCAATCTGATCGATGAGATCCCGATCCTGGCGGTGCTCGCGACGCAGCTGGAGGGTCGATTGACCATTCGCGAGGCCGGTGAGCTCCGGGTCAAGGAGAGCGACCGGATCCGCGCCATCGTCGACAACCTGCGCCGGATGGGGGTGACGATCGAAGAGTTTCCTGACGGGTTCGAGTTGAAAGGCCCCCAGCCGCTCGCTGGGGCGGTGATCGACGCGTGCGGCGATCACCGGATCGCCATGTCGTTCACGGTCGCAGGTCTGATCGCCAACGGCGAGACGACTATTCACGGAGCCGAGGCCGCCTCGGTCTCCCTGCCAGAGTTCTACTCCCTCCTCGGATCGATGGGGGCGAATATCGAAGCGGTGCTCCCCGATGGAAGCCGGCACGAAGATCCAGAAGAGGTGGCAGGGTGAGCGAGCGAGGTCTCCCGTCCACCACGGGTGGACCGCCAGACGGATGGCTCAGCCCGTCAGGTCGATCGATCTACCTGCTCGGCTTCATGGCGGCGGGAAAGTCCTCGGTCGGTCCGGTACTGGCTGAGTTGCTCGGCCGCAGGTTTCAGGACCTCGACCAGGAGATCGAGCAGCGCGCCGGGTGCACCATTGCCGCGCTGATCGAACGGGACGGTGAACCAGCGTTTCGAGATCGGGAGACAGACCTCCTCCGCGAAACTCTGACGGGTGGTCCCTGCGTAATCGCGCCGGGAGGAGGAGCGATCCTGCGGGCAGACAACCGCCAGATCATGGAGCAGGGAGGCATCACCGTCTGGCTGGACGCTCCCTTCAACCTCTGCTGGCAACGTATCCAGCAAGATGGCCAGGACGGCTCAAGCCGCCCCCTGGCCCGCGACGAACAGACAGCCCGTCAACGCTACAGCGACCGTCTCCCTCTCTACCAGCTGGCCGCTGTCCGAGTCCCGGTCGAGGCTGACGACTCCCCTCAAGCGCTCGCCAGCACCATCCGCGAGGCCATCCAAAACCTGGAAGGGGTGGGAGGGGTGGGAAAATGACCGAGCCAAGGCGAATAGAGTCAGCGTCTTCCCCGCCCAGGCGGATTCTGGTGCGGGGCACCAACTGGATCGGGGATGCCGTCATGAGCACGCCGGCGCTGCAGCGGCTCCGTCAGCGCTTCCCGGACTCGAAGATCGTCCTGCTGGCAACGCCGCTGACAGGGGAGCTCTTTGCGGCCTCTCCGTTGATCGATCAGTTCCTTCCGTACCGTCGGCGCGAAGAGGGCTGGCGCGCGTTTGGGAGAATGGTCACCCAGTTACGGTCTGAGCGGTTCGACCTGGCCATTCTCTTTCAGAATGCCATCGAGGCGGCGCTGCTCGCGTGGTTTGCCGGAATCCCGCGGCGAATCGGGTACGAAGCCGAGGGACGCGGCTGGCTCCTGACGACCCGGTTGCCCCGTGGACCGCGCCATCGACATCAGATCCACGACTATCTCGACCTGGTGGCGGCCAGCGAATCGGCCCTCGGCGAGAGGTCTGGCGAGGCTGCTCCTCCTTCCCTGCAACCCTCTCTCCATGTCGGAGAGGAGGCGAGGTCCCAGGCCGAGGCCCTTCTTCGGACAAACGGGGTCGAACGGGGGAGCAGTCCGCTCATCGCGCTCAATGTGGGGGCGACCAACAGCCGGGCCAAGTGCTGGCCGGCCGCCCAGTATGCCGCGTTGGGAGAGTGGCTGGCCGCAACCTATGGCGCGACCATCGTTCTGATTGGTGGACCGGGAGAGCGGTCCGTCGCGGCGAGTGTTGCCAGTCAGATGCGCCCCACCGCCCGGGTTGTCAATCTGGCAGGAGAGACAAGTCTCCCGGCCCTGCTTGGCGTGCTCGAGGCTTGCGCCCTGGTCGTCAGCAACGACACCGGCCCGGCCCACATCGCCGCCGCGCTGGGTCGGCCGACCGTGACCCTCTTCGGCCCGACCAATGAATGGGAGACGGCGCCGCGAGGAGCGCGGGCCAGCCTGCTGCGGGCCGAAGGAATCGACTGTGCCCGGTGTATGCACCGGGACTGCCCGATCGATCACCGTTGTATGACGCGGCTGACCGTCGAGCGGGTTCGGGAAGAGGCCGCTCGTCTGCTCCAGGAAACGGAAGAGAAGAGATGATGCAACGGGCGATCTTTCTGGATCGGGATGGCACCCTCAACGAGGAGGTCGGCTATCTCCGATCGATCGATCAATTTCGGCTCTACCCATTCACGGCCCAGGCAGTCCGCCGGATCAATGATGCCGGTTGGCTGGCGATCGTCATCACCAACCAGTCCGGCGTCGCGCGGGGCTATCTGACCGAGCCATTCCTGCACCAGCTCCACGCCCGGATGCGGGAAGAGCTGTCAGATCAGGCGGGCGCAAGGATCGATCAATTCTACTACTGCCCGCATCTGCCACCTGGTCTGTCCGCCGCTGGCGTGGCGGAGCCGGTGCCCGGTTGCGATTGTCGCAAACCCAAACCGGGGATGCTTCACCGGGCCGCCGCTGAATGGCCGATCGATCTCTCCCAGAGTTATATGATTGGGGATCGGTACGGCGACCTGATGGCCGGATTCAAGGCCGGAACCGAAGGAATTCTCGTGCGGACCGGATATGGAGAGGAAGAGATCCAGCGCGAACTGCCCACCTGGGAGCGTCCTCCTCGGCTGATTGCCGAAAACCTGCTGGATGCCGTAGAGTGGATTTTGGCTTCATCGACCAGGGAGACCGTATGATCGAGATTGCCCCCTCCATCCTCTCCGCCGATTTCACCCGGCTCGGCGAGCAGATCGCCGCGGCGGAGGCTGGCGGGGCCGCCTACATTCACGTTGACGTCATGGATGGCCATTTCGTCCCGAATCTGACGGTCGGTCCGTTGATCGTCGAAGCGGTGCGGCGGGCGACACGACTGCCGATCGACACCCACCTGATGATCGAGAATCCAGACCAGTTCATTCCCGCGTTTGCGCAGGCGGGTGCCAGGATGATCTCGATCCACCCCGAGGCGACCTACCACCTCCATCGATCGCTCAGTCTGATTCGTCAAGTGGGCTGCCAGGCCGGACTGGTCCTCAATCCGGGGACCCCGCTGAGCTATGTCGAAGAGAGTCTCGAAGAGCTCGATTTCGTGCTGCTGATGTCGGTCAATCCGGGGTTTGGCGGACAGTCCTTCCTCCCCACCTCGACCGGGAAGCTGCGTCGCTTGCGGAGCCTGCTCGACGCAGCGGGACCGGTGGGCCAACGGGTACGGATCGAGATCGATGGTGGGATCGTGCCGGAGAACATCGGCGAGGTGGTCGCGGCCGGGGCCGAGATCATCGTCGCCGGTTCCGCGGTCTTCGGCCGTCCTGACCCGGCGGCGGCAGTCCAGAGCCTGCTGCGACACGCGCGAGAGGCACAATCGAAACGGCAATTGGCGTGAGGCGCTCCGTCTCGCGGCCGGTGTCAGGAAGTGGCATGCGAATCCTGATCGTCAAACTTGGGGCTATCGGCGATGTCGTGCACACCCTGCCTGCGGTCGCGGCCCTGCGCGCCCATTTCCCGGAGGCCCACCTCAGCTGGGCCGTCGAGCGCGGAGGAGCCTCCCGGTTGTTGGATGGAACTCCAGTGGTCGATCAGTTGATCGTGCTGGCCCTCAAAGGATGGCGACAGGCGCCCTTCAGCAGGTGGGCGTGGCGCGAAGCGTGGAGTGCCCTCGGAGAATTGCGTCAGGGACGGTTCGATCTCTCGATCGATTTTCAGGGGCTGCTCAAATCGGCGTCGCTCCCCTGGTTGGCGGGTATCCCACGCCGGATTGGCTTCGAACGTGGAGTCCTGCGGGAGCGAGCCGCGTCACTCTTTCACACCGAAGAGGCGCCCACCGATCCGCAGGATCACATCATTCGGCAGTACCTTGGACTGGTGGCCCACCTCGGGGTTGCGATCGATGGGCCCTACGCCTTTCCGATCGCGATCCCGCCGGCCGAAGAGGCGGTCGCCGATCGGCTCAGCCAGTCGGTGGGAGGGCAGTTCGCGATTCTC
>JBEIJP010000310.1:0-4385 GCA_040380245.1 Acidobacteriota bacterium
ATCGCGCAGCGATCTTCTTGACGGCCCGATCACTGAAGGTGACGGGAGCCAGCCCCGGCGGACAGGCGAGGGCTTTCTGCGTCCCGGCATAGCAGGCGTCGATCCGATGACGATCGACTCCAATCGAATGAGCGCCAATGCTCGTCACCGCGTCGACGATCAGAAACCCATCCCGCTCGTCGACGATCTCCCGCAGAGGCGCCAGCGGCTGGAGCACTCCGGTCGAGGTCTCCGCCTGGACGGCAAAGAGGACCTGGGCGCGCGATTGGCGCCAGGCCTCACGCACCTTGTCCAGGTCGATCGGTCCGCCCCACGGCGACTCGACCCGGATCGGCTTGGCCCCGACCCGGAGGGCCATCTCGTGCATCCGCTCGCCGAAATATCCGTGGATACAGATGACGATCTCTTCCCCAGGTTCGAGGAGGTTGGCCACGGTCGCCTCCATGCCGGCGCTCCCTGTCCCCGAAATCGGAATGGTCAGCCGATTGTTCGTCTCGAAGACATACCGCAACAGAAGCTGGACCTCGTCCATCGTCCGCACGAAGAGGGGGTCGAGATGGCCCATCAGCGGTGCCGCCATCGACCGAAGCACTCGATCTTCCACCGGGCTCGGGCCGGCCCAACAGCACGCGCCGACGCGGCGCCAACGGTTCAATAGAGGGGGCATCCACGATTGACATCCAGGTTCTCCTTCAGCTTTGGGATTGGGCAGCCAGTTTTCGCAAACTCTCGACGAAGGGAGGGCGGGCGATGCCCCGCTCGGTGATGATCGCGTCGACGTAGCGATGGGGCGTCACATCGAACGCCGGATTCGCTACCTCGATTCCAGCCGGCGCGAGGGCCACCTCGCGCACGTGGGTCACTTCGCGCGTCGAACGCTCCTCGATCGGAATCGACTGCCCACTCTCCATCGTCAAGTCAAGGGTCGAGATCGGCGCGGCGACGTAGAAGGGAATGCCGTTCTCGCGGGCCAGAACCGCGACGGAATAGGTCCCGATCTTGTTGGCGACATCCCCATTCGCGGCGATCCGGTCGGCCCCGACCACAACGCAATCGATCTTCCCCCGCTGCATGAAATGGCCCGCCATGTTGTCCGTGATCAGCGTCACCGGAATCGCGTCGTGATGGAGCTCCCAGGCAGTCAGCCGGGCTCCCTGCAGAAATGGGCGGGTCTCATCGGCGTAGACCGCAACCTTCTTACCGGCTTCAACCGCGGCGCGGATCACCCCCAGGGCCGTCCCATACCCCGCCGTCGCCAACGCGCCCGCATTGCAGTGGGTCAGGACCGTCGCCGTCTCTGGAATCAGCGCCGCGCCGTACCGGCCCATCGACCGGTTGGCGGCGATATCCTCGTCGTGGATCGCCCTGGCCTCTTCGACCAACCCCTGGCGAAGGCGGTCAGACGAGACTCCCTGCGACCGCAGTCGGTGGAAGTGATCGCGCATTCGCTCGATCGCCCAGAAGAGGTTGACCGCCGTCGGTCGCGTCTCGGCCAGGACCTGACAGATCTGGTCCAGCTCGATCGCCAGCGCCTCGACGTCGACGGCTCGACTGTCGCGCACCCCGAGTGCGATGCCCATCGCTGCCGCCACTCCGATCGCTGGCGCCCCTCGCACCACCATCTCCCGGATGGCTTCCGCAACCTCCTGGTAGGTACGGAAGACCGGATAGATCTCCTCCCCCGGCAGGAGACGCTGATCGATCATCACCACTCCCTCTTCCGTCCACTCAACTGTCTTGATCATGGTCTCTCTGATTCTCCTTATCTCTTCCCAATCGCCTCGGTGGCAGTCCCATCCGCGGCTAGAAGAGTGTAGTCGAAAGTCAGTCCACGAACCAACCCCGCCCGTGCGACTCTGCGCCTTTGGCCCCAAGATTTGAGACCCACACCGAAATCGCAGCTGCTCCTCCCAGACACAGCTCGACGGGAGAGAAGAGACTTCCCTTCCCCCCCGTCGATCCAGCAACTATTCCCCGTGATTGCGGCAAAGATCCGCTCATGAAGAGCGGTGGTTCCTCCTTAGGGCTTGAATGTCCGCAGGTAGCGGACGATCTCCCAGCGCTGCTCATCGGTGAAGCGAATCCGACTGGCCGGCATCGGGGATCGTCCATTGGTGATTTTCCAATAGAGCTCCCCATCGCTATTGGCCTGGACCATCTGACTGGCCAGGTTGGTGGGTGGCTTGAAGACTCCCTTGGAGAGCCAGCCATTTCCTTTCCCCTGCTTTCCATGACAATCCGCGCATCGTTGAAGATACCATTCTCGCCCCTTGGCAGCCGCATCCGGATGATCCTTGACCGGATTGTCGAGGGCCAGCGCCTCTTCTGGCGCCTGCCACTCCTGCACAATCTTGCCATTGACCATCACCACCTTCGGAGTGGGACGGGCCGGGAACGGGTCTGGCGCAGGGGTTGGCGCTGGCTTGGCGGGTGAGATCTGGAACGGAATATCGAGTGCCTTGCCATCTCTGTCATACGCACGCGGCGGCCCATCCGTCGCCGGTGGAGCAGCCGACGGGGCGGCCGCGGTGTCCACGGGGGGAGTGGGAGCCGGGGCTTCCCCACCGGTCTGCGTCACCGATCCCCTGGTACCCGAGTCAGCATTCTCCATTACGGAAGACTCTTTCTTGCAGCCAACCCATCCCAGAATCCCCACCAAGAGGAAGATCCCGGAAATCGAATGGATTCTGCGGCGACTCAATCGCTGCTCCTGATTCATCTCCTGATTCATCATGGACTGTCACACCTTTCCTTCGAGAATACGAATAGCAGAATGTCAATTTTACCAAATAACCACGGAGGGGTTCCGACAGGATATATCGACACTGATATCCCCCCCGGCTGAACTGACCCTCCCAGGGACGATCTTACACTCACGATGGCCAGGCACACGTCGCCAGACCTGCGGCTGCCACCAATTGAGAGAATCCCATCCCCGAATCCAGGCGGAGACCAATCTGCGCCGGAGTCAGCGAGACGACGGGACGCTCGAGTGCTGACACAGCAAGGTCGCGAAACCGCTGCTGATCGGCGGCGCTTCCCGTCACCAGCAGGCGGAAGAGAGCGGGAGATTCCCCTGGGGCAATCAATCGGTCCCGATAGAAGACGATGAGCCGGTAGAACTCGTTGTCTACCTCCTCCGGCGAACAGTCGATCTCCCGGATCAGCTGCGGCGTGCGGCGGTGCAGAAGGACAACCTCAAACCCACGCGGAGTAGGGGTGACCAGCATCTGGTCCCCTTCGACACTGGCTCGGGTCAACCAAAAGAGCTCGGCCAGGTGACGAGGAAGAATCAACCCGGCTTGCCAACCCACCTGCTCAAAAAGAGACTCGTACTGTGTCAGTACCGACCGGTGGGCAACACTGACCAACCAGTGGGGGCGGCCATCCACGGCTGGAAGGGATCGCGCCGAGACTCGCATCTCACTTGTCGGATATCCCGAAGTCCGCTCGATCTTCCAATCGAGCAGTTGAGTTTCCTCGCTTCTCGATCGTGGCCCACTCTCGAGGGAGAGGACATAGCTCCGACCACTCGTTGACGGGAGGGAGACACTGAGGGGCGCCATCTTTTTCAATCCCGCTTCGATCGGGAGCCGTTCCAAAAGCTGGCACAAGTGGCCTTCATCAGCGACGTTGGGGCGTGCAAAATCAGCGTTGATCAGACCGGCCGGGACGGGAAGGACCGCGACATGTTTGGGCTCGAACTCCCCCCGCTGGTATCGCAGTGACAGGAGCACCAGATGGGACTCCGTGATCGAAAGAGAGAGCGGGGGGTAGGCCGGATCGATCAGGAAGTTCCCGAGTCGGCGCAGCAAGGTCAACGAATGTCTCCTATTTCCTCCGGGCCAGGTTCAACCAACCCGGTGACGAGATCTTCCAGCTCAACGACAGGAAGATCAATATTCCTTATAGGCTTTTCCACCGGAGTCCTGCCCGTCGGCACTACTGCGAACATCGCCGATTCCGGATGGAACGTTGGTATCTTCCGAGACACCCGGCACCTCTACCCAGGTACACGACGGGCAGATCGGGTCTTTCGGGATCTCCCGCAGGTACCCGCTGCTCACCAGATCCTGTAGCGAGGCTGGAGGGCGCTCTTTATCGGACGAGTAGTAGTCGATCGCTCGCCTCATGGTCCAGAGGTTCTGCTGAAGAACGACCTCCTTGGCTCGTCGGAGATGGGCCATGTAACGTGGGATAGCCACCGTCGCCAGGATGGCGATCACCACCATGACAATGAGCAGCTCCATAAAGGTGAAGCCGCGTTCCCATCCACGAAGCTGCCCCCTGCGGAAATATCGCTTCCCCCTCGAAAAACGACTCGTGATCGTCAAAGATCCCTTCATGTTTCGCCCATGTCCAATCTGCCTGTCCAAAACCGGCTA
>JBEIJP010000311.1:0-4371 GCA_040380245.1 Acidobacteriota bacterium
CTTTCTCGCCCAGCGGCACTCCTCAGAGCTGCCCGAGCGCGGCAGCATCGTGCTTGCGCTCGACGGCAAGACCCTGCGCGGTACCATCCCCGCAGGCCAGAGCCGCGGCGTCCATCTGCTTGCGGCCTATCTTCCCGAGCAGGGCATCGTGCTGGCACAGGCCCCAGTCGATCGCAAGGAGAATGAGATCGTGGCCATCGTCAAGCCATTTCGAGCCTTACGTCCCAATCCAGCGGAGGCGGCAGCCGTTGCCAGCGTCCCCTATGATGTCGTCAACACCCAGGAGGCAAGGGAGCTGGCCGGGGATAACCCGTTGAGCTTTTTGCGCGTCTCCCGTCCGGAGATCGAGCTGCCGGAAGGAACAGACCCGTATGGAGACGAGGTCTACGCACGCGCCAGGGCGAACTTCGACCGATTGATCGCGGGTGCGCCCTTACAGACGGAAGGAGAGGCCAGCTTCTATCTCTATCGACTGCGGATGGACGGACGGGAGCAGACCGGACTGGTCGCCTGTTGCTCGGTCGAGGAGTATGACCAGGGGATCATCCGTCGGCACGAGCGGACACGCCGGGACAAGGAGGATGATCGGACACGCCATATTCTGACGCTGCGGGCGCAGACCGGGCCGGTCTTCCTGACCTACCGGGGCAACCCGTTGATCGACGAGTTACTGATGGGATTGGCGACGCGGGAGCCGCTCTTCGACCTGACAGCGCCCGATGGAATCGGCCACACCATCTGGCGCATTCCGGTATCGCTCAACCCGATGATCGAAGAGATGTTTGGCGAGATTCCCCGTTTCTACATCGCCGATGGTCATCATCGAGCCAGGAGCGCGAGCCGGGCCTGTGAGGAGCTGTTGCGGGAGGATCCCTCGCTTCCCGCCGATGCGCCCTGTCGTTCATTCCAGTGCGTTCTCTTTCCAGCGGATCAGCTGCGGATCCTCGCCTACAACCGGGTCGTGCGGGATCTGGCAGGGCTGGAGCCTGAGCAGTTTCTGGCGAGGGTTGGCGAGACATTCGAGGTATCCCAGGAGGGGACACCCGTACCGCCGGGGCGTGGGCATTTCTCGATCTACCTCGGGGGACGGTGGTATGGAGCGCGGGCACGCGGCGAGATGACGACGCGGCCGCGCGCGATCGACCGGCTCGACGTCAGCCTGCTCCAGGACTTGCTGCTGGCCCCGGTCCTGGGAATTGAAGACCCACGGACGGATAAGCGGATCGATTTCGTCGGAGGAATCCGGGGGACGGGAGAACTGGAGCGGCTGGTCGACGAGGGGCGGGCGGCCGTCGCCTTCTCGCTCTCCCCGGTGACGGTCGAGGAGCTGATGGAGATCTCGGACGCGGACGAGATCATGCCGCCGAAGTCGACCTGGTTTGAGCCAAAACTCCGGGACGGATTGCTGAGCCACCTCATCTGAAGGGAGGATCCACGATGAAGATCCTGATTGCGGATCCCTTTGAGCAGAGCGGACTGGACGCGCTGATCGAGCTGGGGTGCCGGACCTCGTACCAGCCAGACTTGCGGGACGATTTGCTGACGAGCGCGATCGTCGAGAGCGGGGCAGAGGTGCTGGTTGTTCGCTCGACACGGGTCACCCGGGAGATGATCGAGGCAGGGGTGACCGGTGGGCGGCTCAGCCTGGTAGTCCGTGCCGGGGCTGGCTATAACACGATCGACGTCGCGGCCGCCTCGGCCTGCGGGGTCTTCGTCGCCAACTGCCCGGGCAAGAATTCGATCGCCGTCGCCGAGTTGGCCTTTGGGTTGATGCTCAGCCTGGATCGCCAGATTCCGGATAACGTCGCCGATCTGCGGGCGGGCGTCTGGAAGAAGAAGACGTACAGCCAGGCGCGAGGGCTTCACGGGCGGACGCTCGGGTTGATCGGACTGGGGGAGATCGGCCAGGAGATGATCGCGCGAGCCCACAGCTTCGGGATGCGCGTCCTGGGCTGGAGCCGCCGTCTGACGCCGGAGCGGGCAGCGGCGATGGGCATTGGATACCGTCAGACGATCCTCGAAGTAGCCCACGAGGCGGATGTGTTGAGCCTCCACCTGGCGTTGACCGCCGAGACACGGGGCCTGATCAATCGGTCGGTCTTCGAAACGATGAGGCCCGGATCGTTCGTCCTCAACACGTCGCGTGCCGAGATCATCGATCAGTCAGCCCTGGCCGACGCGATCCGCGAAAAGGGGCTGCGCGCGGGGCTCGATGTCTTCGCTGAGGAGCCGGCGACGGCCACTGGCGATTTCCACGACCAGATCGTCTCGCTGCCGGGCGTCTACGGCACGCACCACATTGGCGCGTCGACCGACCAGGCGCAGGAGGCGATTGCCGCAGAGACGGTCCGCATCATCGGAACCTACTTCGAGACAGGCAAGGTCCTGCATGCGGTCAACCTGGCCCGCCGGTCGGCGGCGACCCACCTGCTGGTGGTGCGGCATAAGGATCGCCCCGGTGTGCTCGCTCACGTCCTCAACCAGGTCAAGGCGGCGGATCTCAACGTCCAGCAGATGGAGAACCTCCTCTTTGATGGGGGAGAGGCCGCACTGGCGCGAATCGAACTCAACGGAACGCTGGAACCGGAACAGATGGCTCGTATCCGGGAAGGCAATCCCGACATCCTCGAAGCGAGCCTGTTGCGGCTCTGAGCCGCGACGGGTTCCCGTTCCCCCCTGACCACCCATTCCCTCAAACCCGCAAGAATCATTGACTCAATCAAATCAATAATAAGACAGGAGACAGGAGAGACGATGGCAACGACAGAGCGAATTTTCAATTTCAGCGCAGGGCCGGCAGTCCTTCCCGAGACAGTGCTGCGACAGGCCCAGGCGGACCTCTTCTCGCTTCCCGGCGTCGGGATGTCGATCCTGGAGGTTAGCCACAGATCGGCGACCTTTGAGACGGTCATTCGGGAGGCGGAGGAGGACCTGCGCGCTCTGCTGGCGATCCCGGACAACTACCGGGTACTCTTCCTGCAAGGCGGCGCCAGCCTCCAGTTTTCGATGATCCCGATGAATCTGCTCCCGAAAGGGGTGAGCGCCGACTACCTGTTGACAGGGAGCTGGGGGCAGGGCGCGATCAAGGAGGCACGCAAACTCGGCCAGGTTCGCGAGGCGGGGAGTACCGCCGCCACCAATTTCAACCGCCTGCCGGGCGTAGAGGAGATCAACCTCGATCCGGCGGCCGCCTACCTCCATTTCACCTCTAACGAAACGATCTTCGGCGTCGAGTTTCAGGAGGAGCCGGCTGCGGGTGGAGTTCCGCTGGTCTGTGATATGTCGTCCAATTTCGTCAGCCGACCGGTCGACATCAGCCGCTACGGGTTGATCTATGCCGGCGCGCAGAAGAACGCGGGCCCGGCGGGGGTCACGATCGTCATTGTGCGTGACGATCTGCTCGACCGGATCCCGGAGGGGCTCCCCGCGATGCTCGATTATCGGGTGATGGCGAAGAATGGCTCGATGTACAACACGCCGCCGTGCTTTGCGATCTACCTCTGTGGGCTGGTCTTCAAGTGGCTGCGACAAGAGATTGGAGGGCTCGCACAGATTCACGCGCGGAATCAGGAGAAGGCGGCCCTGCTCTACCGGGCGATCGATGATTCCGGCGGGTACTACCAGGGGCACGCGGAGCCGGGATGCCGCAGCCTGATGAACGTCACCTTCCGATTGCCGAACGAGGAGCTGGAGAAGTCGTTCCTTCGGCAGGCGACCGCCGCCGGGCTCGATGGCCTCAAGGGGCACCGATCGGTAGGCGGACTTCGCGCCTCGATCTATAACGCGTTTCCCAGAACGGGAGTCGAGCGGTTGGTCGAGTTTATGGAGCAGTTCCGGAAGCAGTAGGGCCAGGCAGGGAGGCGTCGATCTCCCCAATCGCTCGCGACGCTGCCTCAAGGATGGCGGGCTCTCCCCCAAAGCCGTCGAGCCAGACGGTGGGGGACTGGGCCCGCCACCACGTCCACTGCCGCTTGGCATAGTGGCGGGTGTCGAGTTTCATCTGCTCGATGGCGCTCTCCAGCGTGCGCTGGCCGAGGAGATGCTCGACGAATCGCTTGTAGCCATGAGCCTGAAAGGCCCGGGCGGTGGGCGGCACCCCTTGAGCAAGGAGCGCCTCGATCTCGGCGAGAAGTCCACGGGCGACCATCTCTTCGACCCGACGGTCGATCCGTTGGTAGAGAACTTCGCGGGGAGGGCGCAGAACGAGATAGTGGAGGCGCGCGGCCTCAGGGGTGGCGCGGACCGGAGAGCGTCGTTGCCATTCGGAGAGCGGCAGCCCGGTCGAAAACCGGACTTCGAGCGCGCGGAGGACGCGGGACCAGTCGCGAGGGGAGTAGAGCGTCGCCAACGGAGCGTCGACGCGGCGCAGCA
>JBEIJP010000312.1:0-4365 GCA_040380245.1 Acidobacteriota bacterium
GACCTCGAAGAGATCTCCCGCCTCGTGGCGAAGAATGCCCTCCGCCATCTGGCTGCGGGCCGAGTTGCCGGTACAGAGAATCAGAACGCGCGCTTTTTTCAAGGTCCCCTCCCCCATCAACGTGATCGGCCCGCGCTGAGTTCCCTGCGCCTCATCGCCGAAGACCGATCTGGACCATCGGCGCGGGGACACAGCAGGCGCCATCCCCGCCGCTCTCCGCGAGGTTGTCCTCGAGGACGACGAAGACCTCCCACTCATTGCCATCCGGATCCGCCACCCAGGTCTTGTCCTGCACCGCGTAACAGCAGGTGGTCTGCATCTCATCCCGCGTCGCCAGCCCGGCCCTCTTCCACTCTTCGCGAACCGCGAGGACCTCCTCCGTACTCCCAACCTGGATTCCCAGGTGCGACAATCCTCCGCGCGCCTCCCCGGCTACCTCGTTGAGCGCCAGATTGAGCGGCGGGTTCTCGACGTCAAACTTGGCATACCCCTTCCGGACCTTGCACGGCTCGATCCCCAGCATCTTTCGGTAGAACTCGATGCTCTGCTCGACGTTCTCGACATTCAATGACACGTGTGCTTTCAATGTCCTGACCCCATTCAACATGACGTTCCTCCTGTCTTCTCCATAGTCCGACCACCCGCGCCTCTCCTGCGACGCCTCGACTCTCGTCTATCGTGACGCTGATTCACGAGATCTGCAACCATGAAAAAGTAAGATGTGTCTGGGCGTCGCCAATCGGTCCATCAGAGGGTGAATCGATGCGGCTGTTTTTCATCACTGGGATTGGACTCACTGCCGGTTTGGCGGATAATTCACGTGCCTCTTGCGCTATCCGTACCCATTTTTGGAGAAGAGGCCGGCGCCCATCGGATAGTTTCCTTTCCAAGTCACGCTCGCTCCGGCTCAGGTGAGCCAGAACTGGCTGGCGGCTCCCTTGGGGCAGGAGGCGTTTCGCGCAAGCCACGCCAGACGAATTCTGAATACGAGTTGGCGGACAAGGAGGCACTGATGGTGAATGGGAGCGATCCGTACGACCTGAACCGCTTCGTACAAGCCCAGGAGAGGAACTACGATCAGGCGTTGCGCGAGATCCATGCCGGGCGCAAACAGTCCCACTGGATGTGGTATATCTTTCCGCAGTTCGAGGGGCTTGGGTTCAGTCCAACCTCGCAACGGTATGCCGTCAAGAGCATTGCTGAGGCTGAGGCGTATCGACAACATCCAGTTCTTGGACCTCGCCTGGTGGAATGTTGCGAGACGGTTATCGGCGTCAATGGGCGTTCGGCAAATGAAATATTCGGCTCCCCGGACGACTTGAAGCTTTGGTCATCCGCCACGCTGTTTGCACAAGTGTCGGCCCCCGGCTCCGTCTTCGAAGGTCTGCTCAGCAAGTTCTTCGAGGGCGCGCCGGACCAGCAAACTCTTCATCTGATGGCCGCCGCGTCTCTGACGCGGCCGTGAGAGGTACGCTCTATGACCCAGTCCGCCCCACTCCTCCCAGCGAAAAATCCCTGGCATCTTTGGCTCGTTGGCGTTTTGGCCGTGCTCTGGAACGCGATTGGCGCATTCGACTACCTCATGACGGAAACGCGCAACGCGTCGTATCTGAGCGCCTTCACTGCTGAGCAGATCGCCTACTTCAACAACATTCCCAAATGGTCGATCGCCACTTGGGCAATTGGCGTCTGGGGAGGCCTGCTCGGAGGAGTACTGATCCTTCTCCGCCAACGAATGGCAACGCCAGTCCTGGCGGTCTCTCTCGTTTCAGCGGCGATGACATTCTTCTACAACTTTGTTTTGTCGAATGGGTGGCAAGTCATGGGGGGCGCGGCGGCGCTCGTCATGCCGGCGATCGTTCTGATCATCGCCATTTTGCTTCTTCTCTACGCGCGCCAAGCCACCAGAAATGGTCGTTTGCGATAACCACCAGGAGAGAAGGCTCGAAGCTTCTCTCGCCAATTCCAAAGATCTTTCGCGCCGGCAGAGCGAGCCGGGCCGGGTCTGGCTCCCGGCCCGGCGGCGAAGCTAAAAGAGTTTCTCGTTGGGGGGCTTGACGCCCTTCAGCCGCAGGTAGATCGTCGCCTGCCCGCGATGGTGCGTCTGGTGTTCAAAGGCCTTCTCGAGGGCGCCGGCGCGGGTCGAATCGTAGCGACCAAAGAGCTTGACGGGCTCGGCGAGCTTGGCCGGGTCGATCTTCGGAATCGCGGCAAGGACGAAGTCGTAGCTCTCGATGACGATCTTCGTCAGTTCCGCCTTGCTGGCGGAGTACTCGGGGACCTTTTCGAGGTTCTTGCCGGCGTAGGGATTGGCGACGCCGGCGGCGGTGGTGGCAAAGCCGAAGTTGGCCGAAGCGAGGTGGAGCATCTGCTCGGCGAAGCTGCGAATGTCGGGGGATGGTTTGTACTTGATTCCATCCTCTGGCATGGCGTCGAGGTACTCCCGCGTGTAGTCGCGGGCGCGTGTCCAGTCGGCGGTCAGCCGGTCGGCCGGCTTCTGCTGGGCGAAGGCCGTCAGCCCCAGCGTCAGACTGAGAAGGGCAACTCCGCCAAGGGATCGAAGTATGGGTGTATCTGATTTGCGCATGAGTCTCTCCTTGTGACAAATTTGACAAGTAAGTGAACGGGAACCGTCGCTCAATATACACCACGCCCGCGTGGGATGAACCGCACACAAGGCGATGGATCTATCTTTTGAGGGTCAGCGCCGGTGAGGATGGCGATTCTCCTCGGCAGTGTGAGAAGTTCTCTTTTTTCCCGGACCAATAGACCATCAGACCAAAGACGAGAGGATCGATATGGCAGAAGCGTTTCCAAAGATCAAAGCGATCAGATACGAGGGGGCGGATTCCCGCAACCCGCTGGCCTTCAAACACTACAACCCGGAGGAGCTGGTCGAGGGGAAGTCGATGCGGGACCACCTGCGCTTCGCCTCCTGCTTCTGGCACACGATGCGCGGGCGGGGCGGGGAGATCTTCGGGATGCCGACGGCGGTGCGCCCGTGGGACGACTTCGAAGAGTCTGTGACGACCGCGACGCGGCGGATCGAGGTCTTCTTCGAGCTGCTCGAGAAGCTGCAGATCGACTACTACTGTTTTCACGACCGTGATGTCGCGCCGGAAGGACGCTCCCTCAAGGAGAGCCACAAGACCCTCGACAAGATCGCCAAAGTGCTGGCGAAGGCCCAGAAGAACTCCGGCAAGAAGCTGCTCTGGGGGACGGCCTGCCTCTTCCAGCACCCGCGGTTTATGCACGGAGCGGCGACCTCGCCCAACCTCGACGCCTTCGTCTACGCCGCGGCACAGGTCAAGAAGGCGCTCGAGGTGACTCACGAGCTGGGCGGCGAGGGCTATGTCTTCTGGGGCGGCCGCGAGGGCTACTTCACTCTCCTCAACACCGATATGAAGCGCGAACTCGACCACCTCGGGGCCTTCATGCATATGGCGGTCGATTACAAGAAGAAGATCGGCTTCCAGGGACCCTTCTACATCGAGCCGAAGCCGAAGGAGCCGACCAAGCACCAGTATGACACCGACGCGGCGACCTGCCTCAACTTCCTGCGGCAGTACGGGCTGCTCGGCGATTTCAAACTGAACCTCGAGACCAACCACGCGCAGATTGCCCAGCACACGATCCAGCACGACCTCGAAGTGGCGATCGCCGCCGACGCGCTCGGTTCGATCGACGCCAACATGGGCGACTGGCAGCTCGGCTGGGACACCGATCAGTTCCCGACAGACCTCTACATCACCTCTCACGTTATGCTCTGCGTGCTGAAGATGGGTGGATTCACCACCGGCGGACTCAACTTCGACGCCAAGGTGCGGCGCGAGAGCTTCGAGCCGGACGACCTCTTCCATGCCCACATCGCCGGCATGGACACCTTCGCGCGCGGCCTCAAGATCGCTGCCCGGATCCGCCAGGATGGTCGCCTCGCCGAGTTCGTCCGCCAGCGCTACGCCTCCTGGGAGAGCGACCTCGGGCGGCGGATCGAGAGCGGCCAGGCGAGCTTCGAAGACCTCGAGCCGATCGCCCTCAAGATGGGCGAGGTCAAGACCAACCGCAGCGGCCGGCAGGAGTATCTCGAAAACCTCTTCAACGAATTCATCTAAGCCGACGACCCTCCCGGGACGAACGGGCCTGCCACGCCCCTCGTCCCGGGTCGCTCGCTCGATCTCCTGCTGGTTGTCCGGCCCCCTGCTTTGATGGACCGATTGTCCTGACGTTGGGAAGTGTCGCCACCAGGGCCCTTCCCAGTCACGTGGCGCACCATCGAAAGACCGGTCATCCTCGTCGTTGGGTCAGTGGATAAGACACACTCTTGCGATGTGGGCAAACTTTCTTCTGCTGCTATGCCATGAGGAA
>JBEIJP010000313.1:0-4348 GCA_040380245.1 Acidobacteriota bacterium
GACGCTCTCCCGGTCTGGGAGATGCAGAACGGCAGGCGATGCGCCGCTTCTTCCCGTCATCGCCTCCTCGAAGACCGCTCGGCTCTCCCCGGCGCGACAGGCCATCAGGTAGAGCAGCTGCCTCCAGTCCCCGGGGCCGTCTCCGATCACGCCGTCGAGCGACCAGGTGACCAGGCAGTTCCTTCCTGGACGGTACCTGGTGCGGAGGTGGCGGTAGCTCGTTCCCGGCGTCAGGCGGAAGGGGAGGCGACCCGCTGTCAGCGATGCGAGGATCCGCGCGACGACTCCCGCGTCGAGGAGCGACGGCAGCTGGGGCAGTTCCGGGATCGATGGGAATCTGGGATCACTCATCGTTGGGCATCGTGACCTTCGAAGAGCCGTTGCAGCGCCTGCACGTTGCGGGAGGCGTCGAAGAGCTCGTCGACGCGCATGCGTCCGGCCTCGGCGAGCCGGCGGCGCTCGGCTGGATTCTCGAGGAGATCGCGCATCGCCTGCGCGAGGGCTGCGGGGTCTCCCGGAGCGACGAGCCGTCCCGTGACGCCGTCCTCGACCAGCTCCGGAATGCCCGAGATGCGCGTCGAGACGACGGGCACGCCCATGGCCAGGGCCTCGACCAGCACGTTGGGGATGCCGTCGCGGTCGCCGTCGTCGGTGATGACGCACGGCAGCACAAAGAGGCTCGACCGTTGGTAGATCGTCCGCAACTCCTCCTGCGGGATGGCGTGCTGCAACGTGACGATCTCGTCGAGCCCGGCCTCGTGGATCCGGGCCCTCACCATCTCTGCGTGGGGCGTCAGGCCACCGACGATCAGCGCCCGGCACGCAATGCCCGCCTCCCGCAACCGGCGCATCGCCTCAACCAGGTCCGGGAAGCCCTTCTTCTCAACGAAGCGGCCGACGGAGAGGATCAGCGGGGGCCCCTCTACCTTCCCGACGTCAGCGGGCACGGCGCGGAAGAGCGTCAGGTCGGCGCCGTGGTAGATCCGGTGGATCCGCGCGGGGTCGCCGCCCTGCGCGATCAGGTGCGCACGGTTGGCCGCGGTGCACGTGACGGTGAAGCGGGCTGCCGCCATCTTGCGACGCAGCAGGTTGCCGGGATTCATATCGACCCGGTAGATGTCCTTGGCGTGCGCGGTGAAGCTGAAGGGCAGTCCGGTCAGACGTGCCACGTGCATGGCGACGGTCGTCGCGGTGTGGGCGAAGTGGGCGTGGAGGTGGGTGATCTCGTGTTCCGGTCCCCTCGCTTTCTGGTCCAGGATCGCGTGGGCGATCGCGCAGGCCTGGAGGAACTCTTTGAGGCTGGTCCGAACGGCCGCGCTCCCCTCACCACGCCGCAGTCCGTCGAGGCCCAGGCGGAGCGCCGCGAGGAGCGTTCGGCCGTAGCGCCACGGATGGCCTCGCCAGAGCGCCCGTCGGATCGCGGCGAAGCGGGGCCAGTTGACCCGCAGCCAGAGAACGAGGCCGCCTCCCCCCCTCTTCACGCGAGGGCGTGAGCACCTCTGGCAGGTAGGTGACCTCGGCCCGGATCCGTTGGTGGACGCCGTGAGCGGCCTGCCCTTCCAATCGCAGAAACGAGAAGACGTGGAGCCGGAGCCCCGCCTCTTCGAGCAGGGCCATCTCCGTCGAGATGAAGGTCTCGGAGGTTCGCCCGAACCCTTTGAGCAGATATCCAATGGTGCGGTTTCGATCCATTACCCGACGACGCTCCCTGCTTCCCGTTCCCTGACGCCCAGATCCTCTCCACCTTCGAGCAGCGACTCGACCTCCCGCGTCAGGGTCGGCAGGCCGTTGAGGTCGAGCTGCCCCCAGTCTGGCGGCGGAACTTTCGTGTGGGGGAGGAGCTCCGCCAGCCGTTTGGCGAGGCTGGCTGGATCGAGCTGGTCCGGGTGGATGACATCGAAGAGCCCGAGCGGGGCCAGACATTCGGCGCGCAGCAACTGCTCCTCGGTCGGCTCGACGCGCGGCACGACGATCGCGCGCTTCCGCTGTGAAACGATCTCGCAGATGGTGTTGTAGCCGCCCATCGAGACGATGATGTCGGCCGCCGCCACCAGCTCGATCATCTCGCCGCTGAAGGTCTCGAAGTCGACCCCGGGGAGGTCGTCGGCCATCCGGCGGAGCCGCTCGCGGGCCTCGCGCCGCATCTCCGGCCCACTGACGATGACTGCCCGCCAGGAACGGCTCGGAGCTTGATCCTGGCCCGTCAGCAGTTGACGAAGGGCCCCCAAGGCAAGAAGCGCCGTCTCGACCAGCCGTTCCCCGTCCTCCCCTCCGCCCGGAGTGACCAGCAGCAGCTGTTCATCCTCCCGGAGCCCCCGCGAATGACGAACCGCTTCCCGGGCCCCGACGGGCGCCTCTTTTCTGAGGTAGCCGCAGTAGACGATCCGCTCGCACGCCGCTGCCGTCAATCGATACTCGGATCCAAGGTCGAAGATCTCGCGCTGGCCAAGGACGAGGATACGGTCGTAGACCTGCAGGGCCGCGGCGTGCCCGTTCCGCTCCCAGTTGTCGATGATCGTTTCCGGGCGGTCGAGGATGTCACGCAGCACGAGGACACGGCGGGCTGTCGGTCGGCGGGTGCTGAGGTCGAGGAGGGTCGGTTCCAGCTCGCGGCGAATGCCGAGGGGCTTCTTGTCGACCAGCAGCAGGTCCGGCGCAAAGTGGCGGGCGGTGACGCGGATCAGCTCCGCGCGCAGTGCGAGGATCGTCTCCGTCTCGACCTCCAGTCGGCGCGGCCGATACTGCCCCCGCTCGACGCGGGTCAGGCACGGCAGCTTGATGTAGTCGAGTCGATCCGGCAGGCCAAGTCGGTCGATCACCGGGGAGCCGCTCACCAGGAGGATCGAGAGATCGGGCATCTTCCGGAGCAGGTGCTCACTGATCGCCAGCATCCGTCGGATGTTGCCCAGACCATAGGTATCGTGTGAATAGACCAGTACTCTCTTCGGCGCCATCCTCGATCTTGTCCCCCCTGCGTGTGGGCAGGTCCCTCCTCCCCTCTCGCCAACACCATCGGCTTTCGTGGGACCGTTTCAATTTTGAAGCGTCCCCCGCCTATAATGCCATCATCCGAAGGCAGACCGAAAGGTGGCTCCCGATCCGGGTTGCTGCCGGGTCCATGAGATCGGCCGGCAGACCTTGAGTCAGGTAGTCGGGCCAATCCAGTTGATCGAAATCGAGAAGGAGGCGGGATGTTCTTGTCGGTTGTGAGTCGTTCCGTGAATCGCGCGTGGGAGAAGGGAAGAGGGAGCCTCCTGGCCGGTGCGTTCCTCTTGGGAAGCCTGCTGCTGATCGAACCGGTCCCCACGTCGCGCGTCTCCGGGCAGGAGCCCCAAACTCCAGCCAGTTCTTCACCCAAGAGGTCCGAACCCGTGAACCGAAATCCCTTTCTGGAAGGTGAAGTGAATGCCCCGGACTTTCCCGCCGGGATGGAATGGCTCAATACCGAGCGGCCGCTCAGTCTGCGCCAGCTGCGGGGCAAGGTCGTCCTGCTCGACTTCTGGACCTACTGCTGCATCAACTGCATGCACATCCTGCCGGACCTGCGCAAACTGGAACAGAAGTACGCCAACCAGCTGGTCGTCATCGGGGTCCATTCGGCGAAGTTCACCACCGAGAAGGGGACTGACAACATTCGCCAGGCGATTCTGCGCTATGAGATCGAGCACCCGGTGATCAACGACAAGGACTTCGAGGTCTGGCAGTCGTATGCGGCGCGGGCGTGGCCGACGCTGGTCCTGATCAATCCAAAGGGCAAGGTGATCGGCGCGCATTCGGGGGAGGGGATCTTCGAGATCTTCGATCGCGTCATTGGCCAGACGATCGACTACTACCGTCCGCAGGGGGTGTTGGACGAGACCCCGCTCCAGTTCCGGCTCGAACGCGAGTCGGCCCCGCCGAGCCTGCTCAGCTTCCCCGGGAAGGTCCTCGCCGACGAGAAGAGCGGACGTCTCTTCATCTCCGATTCGAACCACAACCGGATCCTCGTCACCCGGCTCGACGGCACGATCCTCGATGTCATCGGGGACGGGATCGTCGGGACGCGCGATGGCGGCTTTGCCGAGGCGGAGTTCAACCATCCGCAGGGGATGGCCCTCGATGGCGAGGTGCTCTACATCTGCGACACCGAGAACCACACGATCCGCCGCGCCGATCTCAAGGCGCGCACCGTCGAGACGCTCGTCGGGACGGGCAGCCAGGCCCGCGAGTTCAACGTCGAGGGAGTCGGCACGAGCGTCGCGCTCAACTCGCCGTGGGATGCCCTGGTCGTCGGTGATCAGCTCTACATCGCCATGGCCGGCCCTCACCAGCTCTGGGTGGTCGATCTCAAGACGCGCGAGGCGCGTCC
>JBEIJP010000314.1:0-4341 GCA_040380245.1 Acidobacteriota bacterium
GATGTCTCCTCTTCGGTCCAGACTTGTGTCGAAGCGGCGGGCTTCACGGTCGTCAGAGATTTCTGTGGACACGGTATCGGTCAACGGATGCATGAGGATCCGCAGGTCCCCAACTATGGGCGTCCAGGAACGGGTCCGAGATTGAAGCCAGGATGGGTTTTGGCAATTGAGCCAATGGTCAACGCTGGAACCCACGAGGTCAGGATTTTGGGAGATGGCTGGACGGTCGTGACGCGGGATGGAAAACCGTCCTCCCACTTCGAGCATACCATCGCGGTGACCCAGGATGGACCACGGGTCCTGACTGCAGATGATGACGGAATCATCGTCCTCTAACGGTGCGTTGACTCGACCGTGACTTGGCGTTGTGCCTCCCTGGCATGTGGATTGCAAGGATTTGGTAAGGTCTGCTTGCATATTGAGCTGGCACCTTTATAATGTAGGATTCGCATTCTAGCTGCCTCCCTCTGGCGTCTTCTGGGATAACCCCAGTGGTGACAGAAGGCAATCGGATAAGGAAACAGGCGACGGTCAATCCTTTATGTCGAAAGAAGATGCCATTGAGGTGCAGGCGACGGTCCTGGAGACATTGCCTAATGCGATGTTCAAAGTTGAACTCGAGAACAAACATCAGGTTCTTGCCCATATTTCTGGAAGGATGAGAAAAAACTTTATCAAGATTTTGCCTGGAGATAAGGTCCAAGTGGAACTCTCCCCGTACGATCTGACTCGGGGTAGAATCGTGTATCGTTTTAAATAAGCGCCAAAGGGCGCCTGACGGATCCCCCTTTGCTCGTCTGGGAGCGGCAAGGGAGTGATCGTGGAAAAATCGATGAAAGTTCGAACATCAGTCAAAAAGATCTGCACCAATTGCAAGCTGATCCACCGCCACGGGGTCGTTCGGGTCATCTGTACCAACCCAAAGCACAAGCAACGGCAAGGATAGCCGTTCGTGGGGCGGCATTGGAAAGGCATTGGAAAGAAGATCGCATTCAACGTCGACCCGTTCAAAGATGGGTAGGCAGCAGAGACGATGGAGGTGAGAGATGGCTCGTGTAGCCGGGGTGGACCTACCACCGCAAAAGCGTGCGCAGATCGGATTGACCTATGTCTATGGCATTGGCAAGTCCCGCGCGACCTCGATTCTGACCCAGGCCGGCGTCGGCATGGATAAGAAGATCCGCGACCTCTCCGAAGAGGAGCTCAACCGGATCCGTGCCATCATTGATCGGGAAGGAAGCGTCGAAGGAGATCTGCGCAAGCAGATTCAACTCGACATCAAGCGAATGATGGATATTGGCTGCTATCGCGGCCTGCGCCATCGTCGGGGCTTGCCGGTCAATGGCCAACGTACCCACACCAACGCGCGGACACGCAAGGGACCGCGCCGGGCGACGATCGCCAAGAAGAAGGCGCCAGGCAAGAAGTAGGGATCGCTCCCGTCCCGTTCTCTGCGCAGCGTTCTTGTGCTCAGCAGAGATCACCAGATCGGGCCGATTGTGCACTTTGAACTGCAGTCGTTGGGGAGCCATTCAGAAACGCTCCCGCCAGTCCCGTTCGAGGAACAGTCCTGACGGGGAGACGGATCGGAAAGAGCTATGGCAAAACAGCAAGCAAGCGCGAAGAAGAAGGTCTTCAAAAAGAAAGAGAGAAAGGTCATCCCCCAGGGGGTGGTTCATATCCAGGCCTCCTTCAACAATACATTGATCAGCATCACGGATGTCGAGGGGAACCTGGTCTCGCAATCCTCCGCAGGTGCGATGGGTTTCCGAGGTTCCCGTAAGGGGACCCCGTTCGCCGCGCAGCAGGCTTCGGCCAAAGCGGCGGCCATCGCGCGGGACACCGGGATGCGCTCGTGTGAAGTGCGGGTCAAGGGGCCCGGCTCTGGTCGGGAATCCGCGATCCGGGCGATTCAGTCTGCTGGAATCGACGTGCGACTGATCCGGGATGTGACCCCGATTCCCCACAATGGATGCCGCCCCCCCAAGCGTCGGCGAGTCTAAGGCGAGTATCATCGGACTTTACGAAGTCAACCGAGGAGGAGAGATTGGCTAGAGATCGAGGCAAACAGTGTCGCCTGTGTCGGCGAGAAGGACAGAAGCTTTATCTCAAAGGAGAGAAATGCTTCAAGCCGTCGTGTCCGATCGAGAAGCGGGGTGTCAATCCACCAGGTCAGCACGGTCCCAATGCCCGGCGAAAGCCGATGGGGTACGGAGAGCAGCTGCGGGAAAAACAGCGCGTCAAGCGGATCTATAACCTGCTGGAAACCCAGTTCAGAAACTACTTTGAGAAGGCCGCGCGTCAAAAAGGCGTCACGGGCGAGAACCTCCTCACCCTGCTGGAGCGGCGATTGGACAATGTCATCTTCCGTCTCGGCTTTGCGATGTCACGACGGCAGGCACGGCAATTCGTCCGCCACGGACACGTCAGCGTCAATGGACAGAAGGTCAACATTCCCTCTTTTCAGGTGCGTGTCGGCGATGAAGTGGCCGTTCGCGGGAAGAGCCTGGAGAACCCGCATATCCAGGGAGCCTTCCAGACCTCCGGAGGGCGGGGGCGGCCAACCTGGCTGGAGATTACCAACCCTGACCAGCTTGTCGGACGTGTCGTAGCTCAGCCGCGGCGCGAGGACATTGATCAGAATATCAACGAACAGTTGATCGTCGAATTGTATAGCAAGTAGGCAGGGAAAGGGAGTTGGCGAGACGGCGTTTCCGCTCAAGGGTGGAAACGCCGTGTCTGCCATTCCAGCAAGCCTTGCGCCGGCGGCGAACGCCGTCACAAGGTCAACACTCGGCCCGTTTGCTCAAGGAATGACCGGGTTCGTTTCGATGGGAGAGAATGTGGAAGCAACCATGTGGACGGGATTCCAGAAGCCGAAGCGTTTGCAGAGTGAGGTGATTACGGATCGGTATGGGAAGTTTTCGGCCCATCCCTTCGAGCGTGGATTTGGGACCACGATTGGGAACAGTCTGCGGCGTGCCCTGCTCTCCTCCATCGAGGGAGCGGCGATCACCGCGGTTCGAATCGAGGGTGTTCTGCACGAGTTCTCTTCGATCCCCGGGGTTGTCGAGGATGCAACCGACATCATTCTGAATCTCAAGCAGATCCCCTTCAAGATGCATGCCGGAGGGGTCAAGACCTTGCGGATCTCCAGAACGGAGCCAGGGGTTCTGACCTCCGCCGACATTGAAGAAGAGGCGGATATCGAAGTTCTCGATTCGAACGTCCATATCGCGACGGTCAGCGAGGGAGGGGCACTCCACATCGAACTTCGTCTCAAGCGCGGCCGAGGTTATGTTCCTGCCGATCGCAATTTCGATGAAGACCTTCCTGTGGGCTACATTCCGGTCGATTCTGTCCACACTCCGGTCAAGAAGGTCAACTTCTCCGTTGAAGCCGCCCGGCTTGGACAGGATACGGACTACGATCGGCTGCAATTGGAAGTGTGGACGAATGGCAGCGTCACTCCGGAGCATGCCATCGGATTGGCGGCGAAGCTGATCAAAGACCACATGGCGATCTTTATCAACTTTGAAGAGGAGCATATCGAGCAGGAGGAGGCGGTACGCCCGGCAATCGTCGCGACTGTGACCAGCATCTCCCCCGATCATCTCGATAAGTCGGTCGAAGAGCTGGAACTCTCCGTCCGCTCCTACAACTGCCTGAAGAACTCGGATATCAAGACGATTCGAGATCTCGTGCAGAAGACTGAATCGGAGATGCTCAAGACAAAAAACTTTGGTCGGAAGTCGCTCAACGAGATCAAGGACATTCTGACCCCGATGGGACTGGGCCTCGGGATGCGATTCGATGAGCAAGGCAACCTGGTCAAAGGAGAGTCCGAGTAGCAGTAGGGCCGAAAGCTTGCCCGGTTGACCTCGCGTCAGCAGCTGGAGATCCGACATTGAGCGCTACAATCGGACAGCAAATCAGAAAGTGAGTGAGAAGGTATGAGACACTTAGTCGCACATCGCAAACTGGGCAGGACGTCGTCGCACCGGAAGGCGCTGCTGAAGAACCTCTGTACGTCATTGGTCCTGCACGAGAGAATTGTGACGACTCTCCCGAAGGCGAAGGAGCTGCGCCCTTTTGCGGAGAAGGCGATCACACTGGGCAGGCGCGCCCGCACATTGCGGGAGCAAGGCGCCGTCGACCAAGCTGTTCACCTCACCCGGCAGGCGGCAACCTACTTCTTTCCAGGTAACTCTGGCGCCTACAGTAAGCAACACGATACTGGCGCGGAGCGGACCGCTGGCGTGGCCGCTCTGCAGAAATTGACAGGGGAACTGGCGGAGCGGTTTGCTGCCCGACCGGGAGGCTACACGCGCATCTACAAGC
>JBEIJP010000315.1:0-4339 GCA_040380245.1 Acidobacteriota bacterium
ATCGACCTGGAAAACCGGCTGCTGACTCGGCAGGGTCAACTGGTTCCCATCAGATCGCGCCTCTTCGATGTGCTGATGTTTCTCCTCAAACATCGTGGGGAGGTGGTCACCCGCGATGCGATCCTCGACCAGGTCTGGCGGGATGTGGCCGTCGAAGACGGGAACATCTCCCAGGCGATCTATTTCCTCCGGCAGATCATCGACGATCCAAACCAGGGGGAGAGTTGGATTCTGACGGTTCCGAAGCGCGGGTATCTCTTTGTCGCCGGAGCCAGGGAGGCGACAGCGGATCTCCTTCCGGATCGTTCACTGGAGGGGGTCGATGGGACGGTTGCGGGGCCTCCGTCCGACGAGAGCGCGCCATTGACGCCGTTCTGGCGACGAACCGGCGTGCGGATTGGGTTGGTCTTTCTGATTCTCCTGCTCTCGTTTCTGGTCGGTTTGTATCTGCTCCTCGGATCATCGATCAGAACGCTGAGGATCCTCTCCTACTATCCGATTCCCAGTCAGCAGCTCGATCCGGAGTTCTCGCCGGATGGCAAGTTTCTCGCCTTCAGCGGCCTGGGAGAGACGGGAGGGAATGAGGACATCTACCTCAAGTCGCTCGACCAGGATCAGCGGATCCGCCTGACGACGCACCCCGACATAGACCGCAATCCAGCCTGGTCTCCGGATGGGAAGAGAATCGCCCTCCTGCGGTGGGCCAGCGATGGTCGGGGGAGTGCGAAGGTGATCATCGTCGACCGCGCCAATGGCCAGGAAGAGGAGGTGGGTCACTCACGAGGGGCGCTGGGGTGGATGCCGGACGGTCGGCATCTCATTGTCAGTGATCTCGAACTGGACAAGGACGGGGACGCGGGCGGACCGATCTCGACAGTTCTCTTCCTCCTTCCGCTCGACGGTCATGCGCTGCGCCAGCTGACCTGGTCGACGGTGCCGGGGACGGTCGACACCATGCCTCGGGCCGCGCTCTACCGCGACTCGATTGCGTTTCTGCGCACGACGGGTGGGCCGCGTGGAGAGGTCTATCTGCTCGATCTGCCGAGCGGCCAGGTCGCCCAGGCCACCCACGAGGAGGGGGCGATCAGCTTCTTCCGGTGGGGGCTGCGCGAGGGCGGGTTCTATCTGGTCTCCGACCGCCAGGGAGCGCCCAGACTCTGGCACTTTGGCCTGCCTGGTTTCGTCTCGACCATCTACGGAAACACCGGACCGGCGAGGCTGGTTGACCAGATGCCCTATCAACTCAACCAGTTTGCGCTCCTGCCGGGACCTCCCTTGCTCGCTTATGCCCACCAGATCAGAGAGGAGCAAGTCCGCCTGATCCACATCGCGGGTCAAAAGACCGTCCGCCCCCGCGAGGGCTGTCTCCTGCCCGACGCCCGGACCGATGAGCCGCCGCAGTTCTCGCCGAGCGGGGACCAGGTGGTCTATCTCTCTTCGCTGCGAGGCAAGGAGGGCCTCTGGAAGGCCGCGGCCGACTGTACCCGCCAGGTTCAGTTGCTCGAGACCGGCTCCAACCGGATGGGCCACCCGCGCTGGTCTCCCGATGGGTCGCGGATTGTCTACCAGCGGCAGGTCGGCGATCAAACAGAGATCTGGACGCTTGGCGCCGATGGCTCCACCCCGCTCCGACTGACCGACAACAAGGTGGAGGAGATCGATCCCTCGTGGTCAAGTGATGGACGCTCGATCTATTACGTCGCCCGGGTCGACGGACGCGAGACCATCCGACGCCTGCCGGCGCGTGGCGGCGAATCGGTCCTGGTGGTCGCCTCTGGCGGGCGGGAGCCGGTGGAGTCCGCTGATGGCCAGCGGCTCTACTTCGTCCGGGAGGGGGCCCTCTTCGCCTGCGCGCTGACCGCGACCGGTAATCCCGACGGTGCCTTGGTGAAAACTCGCCATCAGTTGCAGATTGGGCAGAACGCGCAACTCGGTTCCGCGACGCTCACCTTTCTGGACGACAATCCCAATCCCGCGGTCCTGCTCGACCAACTCGACTTGTCGACCGGGAAGACAGAGCAGCTGGTCAAGGTCGACGGCGTCATCGCCCCTGCCGCCGGTGGGATGGCGATCTCTGCCGACAAACGCTACTTATCGATCGTCCTCTATCAGGGATCGATCGGGGAGTTGACAGCTGTCGAGGGCTGGAGGCTGAAACCGCTCTCCGAGTATCTGATCGATCGACTTCACGTCGAGGCGGTCATGTATCCGACACGCTGGTGGAAGAAGATTTGGGATTGAAGCAGGCGCCGGAGGTCAATCAAGGTATTTCAGAAACCGGATCTCTTTGGCGCACGCCGAGATCGAGGCACTGGCGATTGCCCGCCGATTGGGAGAGATGGCGAAGCCAGGGTTCGAATACGAGAGCGCCAGGTCGAGTTCCATAACCTCCTGCGTTCTGCCGCTCAGCAGATCCCGGCGAAAGAGCGCCGGCAGAGATTGATTCTTTCGCTTGATCAGGTAGATCTGGTCGTCAGCAATCTCCCAACTGGCTCCTTGCAGAATCTGGTCGAGACTGGCGAGCTGTTTCTCCTCGCCTGTCTGCAGATTCTTGCGCCAGATGTGGTCCCGCCGCCTGAAGAAGAGCTGCTCCGGGTTGGCCGATGTCAGAAAGCGACCATCGCCCCCTTCGACCAGAAGGTCGGTCTGATTCGATGCCAGCACCCACTGCCGGATCTGTCCTGTCCCGCCCTCCATTCCATTCCTTCGCCAGCTGTAGTAGATCGAATCGGACTTCGCTGACCAGACCGGGGAGAACTCGTCTTCGGCGCTATCCGTCAGCCGATGAATCTGGCCACTCCCCAGATCGAGATAGAAGAGGTCGAACTGGCCATCGATCCGCTGGTCGAAGGCGATTCTGGTCCCGTCGCCGGACCAGGCGAGTCGATCGAGCCCGGACTGGTTGAGAAACGTCAGCTGTCGATAATTGGTGCAGTCCGCGTTGGCGACCCAGATCTCCTGCGTGCCGGATTCGGTAGAGATGAAGGCGATCTGGCTGCCATCCGGCGAGAATGTCGGCGCATAGGTTGAGTTGCGGGAGCAGATCGTGCAGGGAGGATACTCGCGCCCCTCGCGGCGATCGAAGAGCGAATCGAGCGGTCCTTTCGGCAGGGGAATCAGATCGATCTGCGAACTGTTCCCGGTGAGACAGACGTAGGCCAGCTCCCCCCCGGCGGAGATGCTGAAGGATTGGATGGGGTCGCTGACCAGCGCGACCAGACTGGGAACGGGTGACGCCGCCCCATCGGCGGTCGAGACACGCCAGAGGCGCGGCTGGCCATTGCGGTCCGAGAGGAAGAGAATCGCCGCGCCATTGGGAGACCATTCGAGGTCGGAGATCTCTCCCGGCTCCTGGAGCAACGAGCGCTCCTCCCGCGTTGCCAGATCGACCAGCCGGATTTCCATGCTTTGGTCGGTCCGGTGGCGCCGAATGAACGCGAGGCGGGATCCATCCGGCGAGAAGCGGGGCTGCGCATCGATGACGGCGCTCCCGGTCGAGTTCCTCGTCACCGGCTGGCGCCTCGATCCATCTGTGGCAAGAAGATGGATCAGAATGCTTCCGGAATCAGGCTCCCCCGCGTTATTGGCTTGGGCGCAGACGGCAAACTGCTGCCCATTCGGGGCCCAATCGATGCCGCCGGCGGTGACTTCCCCGATCTGGCGTACCTGTTGACCAACGAGGGACGAGATCGAGAGCTGCCTTACGACCTGATTGCCCCCTTTGGAATGGAGCAGGGCAATCGATCGGTTGTCGGGCGACCAGGCGACCTCGTCCTCCGCGCTCCAGTCACCAGGAAGTGTCGTGACGCTCTTGTCGGCTAAATTGACAATCAGAAACTGACCGGTCCCGTCCGGCTCCACCGACTGGTAGTAGGCCAGCGCACGACCATCGTTCGAGAAGTTGAGGCTCCGCTTGAACCCATTGATGGGCCGCTCCTTGACGATCATCGAGGGCCCAAACTTGTAGTGGACCTCGATCTGGCTGACGATCGTCAGAAAGACAGAGATCGAGAAGAGAATCATGGGAATAGCGACGGCGACCCGTCGCCAGTGGACCCGGAGCCACCCGCCCCATCCAGAGGGCTGGTCTCCTGCCGCGGAGTTGGCTGCCAGTTCATTCCGCGGCGCCTCGTGGGGACTTGGCCCCTGGTCTACCCTCTCGGCTGTCGGCGTCGGAAACTGCTTCGCCTCCCACAAGGCGGTTCGGTATCCGAATCCCGAGACGGTGACGATGATGGATGGATCTGCCGTGAGACTCTCGATCGCTTGGCGAAGCAGGCTGATCTGTTTGACCAGCCTCGATTCACTGGCCTGCTCCCCAGGCCAGACCGCCTCCAGC
>JBEIJP010000316.1:0-4327 GCA_040380245.1 Acidobacteriota bacterium
CTCGGCCGGCGCTCGAAAAGGTTCGACCGCCTGGCTGGATCCCCACGCCAGAATCGGACTGCTGGGACTGAAGCGGAGCCACCCTCGCTGTCCGGGCAGGATGGTCCGCATCACACCGACCGGCGGCGAGGCGGAGGTCACCAGAATTCGGGAGAGAAGGGTCTCTGTGTCAGAGAGGATTCCCGAAAAGCCGCGCATCAGCGGATCGATCACTGAGATCTGGATCAAGCCCCGGGAGTTGGGGGGCTGAGAGAGATCGCCTGATATCCGTGCGATTCCGACTGTTCCCCGGTGGTCAACCTGGCTCGCCACGCCATTGAGCGCCAGCATCGAGGGAAGCCGGTCGTACTCCGTGTCGTTGAAGACAAGATCAGAGGTCGCGACGTCACTATTGCGCGCGACAGCCCCCGTCGAGTTCTTGGCGATCGCCATCGGTGCGTACCCGTTCCAGCCTCCCTCCGGGGTCGAGACGAGGCTGCTTCCGATGAGAAAGTTGAAGTTGAAGGGCAAGGCGCGGGCATCGATGGCCATGGCAATCCCCCAGCCCCGCTGATCAGCCAGAATCTCCCCGGGGTCGAGGCTGGTCGTCTGGTTGGGCAGGAGAGTGAGGATCCGTTCTCCCGTGGTGGCGGTCCCCGCCAGTCCGCTCAGAATCAACCGGATTCGCGCGCGCTGGGTCGGGTGGGTATTGGTGATCACCAGGCGGCTCTTTCCGTGGACACCGGTGGTGAACCGCGGAAAGAGGAGGACACTTCCCGCCTTCATCTCACTCGCTCCGAGGGCATTCCCAACCCCCGGCGGCTGGTTGACTGTGACCACATCCGCCGCCGCTCCTTCGGGAACCACGATCGGGAGGCGCATGGTGAAGGAGTCGACCCGGCGGAGCACCTGCATCGTTCGGGCGTCGTGGAGCATCGCCATCGGCTCGTCTGTCAAACTGAGCCCCAGTACGGGAACGGCCCGCCCCCCGCTGGTTGCCGCGAAGCTGGCCCAACCGGGCCGACTCGGGCTGATGAAGTCACGCATCGGTGGATTGGTCCAGAGGTTGCTGACCTGCCCGCTCCACCCGCAGTTGATCGCCCGCGTCTGCGGGTAAGGGCGCCCACTCTGGTCATACGCAATCGCCGTCAGGTCGAGCGGTTGCGCCAGGTTGTCGCTGAGGAAGGCGGGTGGGCTCAATAGCGCGATGTCGGTGCGAACCACGCTTCCGGGCTCAGCCTCCTGCTGTGGATCCTGGTTCTGGAGATGGTCGAGCGCGACCACTTGTGGCAACCGATCGTACTGCACGTCGTTGAAGAGGAGGGCCACCTCGTCGCTTCCCCCACTCGGATCCTGCGAAATGATGGCGCCGCCAGACCGCTTGGCCACTCCAATCGCCTTGTAGGTGGCCTGATGCCCCTCCGCGTCGCGCACGCTCGCCGAACCGATCAACCAGTTGAACTGGATCGGCTGCCCGAAGCGATTGACCGCGATGGCGATGACGTATCCGGTGGTTCCAGGACTCTCCAGGCTGGCGAGGAGCGTCTGTGTCTGGTTGCCGGAGAGGTTGATGAACCGGTTCACCACCCGGCATCCATGGACATAGGCCAGGCGCAGCGTCACTCCATCCCGTGGATGGGTGTTGGTCAAGGTCAGCAGAGTGTTGACCCGGCTGGGACTATTGGCTTCGCTGGTGTACTTCGGAAAGAAGAGAAGGCTGCCCGCCTTGACATTGCTGATGCCACTCCGCGGCGCCGCCGATCCCACCTGAGGAATGCCAGCCCCAATGACTGGCTGATCGATCTCCTGGAAAGCCAGTGTGCCCTGAGAGGACAGAGTGAGTGCCCATCCAACCAGGGGAATTGTCAGGCAGAGCGCGAGTCGGCCGATCCATGTCTTGATGGGTTGGTTGCTGTGCGTCCATCTCTTGTTGAAACTCTTCACGTTCCTTCTTCCTCCATCGGTCATTCGTTCATCATTGGGGGGAGTCTCTGGGGACTCTTTCTGTTGCCTGGCGATCGGTGAGCGCACGTCTCTTCCCGCGGCATGCGGGAGAATGGCTCAAGGCGGCGGAGTGCAACTCTGCCGATCATCAACCTCATATCGCTAATCGCTGGCCCATATCGCTGGCCAAAGTGGCTATTCGGTATGGTCCTTTCCGCTACGGTCTTCTCTCGGGGATCTTCTGGCCATCCGGATCATGCTTGGTCTGGTGTGTGTGGCTGTCTTCTGAGGAATGTCTTCTCAGGAAAAGATCTGTTTCTGGCCGCCAGCGAACAGTCGGACGAGGTCTCCCCGATGCCTTAGCCTCGACTGGAAAGCGGTTCCACAGAGGCAGGCCGGATTGGTGCTCTTATCTCGACTACACTCTCGACTACACTCAATATGCTGCGGCGAATCTCGGCAGATCGCTCGTGATCACGGGGGGGGCACTGATGGGGTTGTGGTGAGGGGGGCGATAAGTGATGAGTCGTTCACCACCTCGTGGGGGACCCCAACAACAAACGTAAAGTACCATACCAGTTCAACCCGGGCAAGGAGAAAATTGGGCCCAGGGGGTGGCGAGGATGACCTGGCGCCCGTCAGGGAAATGGCGTCGGCGATGGCCTCCCGTCTTTCCAAGCCTTCCCCTGCCTCTGTATAATCGGTCTGTTTTCAGAAGCAGGAAAAGAGGAGCTATCGATGAAAGGGAGAGAGACGGTCATTGTCGCGGCGGCACGCACGCCGATCGGAAAGTTCCAGGGAGCGCTCAAGACGCTGACGGCGCCCCAACTGGGGGCACTGGCGGTGCGGGCGGTCCTGGAACGATCCACGATATCTCCCGCGCGGGTCGACGAGGTTCTGATGGGATGTGTCCTGCAAGCCGGGCTGGGGCAGAACCCCGCGCGGCAGGTGGCGCTCGCCGCGGGTCTCCCCCCGACCGTCTCGGCAATGACGGTCAATATGGTCTGTGGGTCGGGCTTGAAGAGTGTCATGCTCGCCTCTCAGGCGATCCAGCTGGGAGAGCATGAGATCGTCATCGCGGGGGGAATGGAATCGATGTCCAACGTCCCCTACCTTCTCCCGCAGGCGAGAGAAGGGTATCGACTGGGCGATGGGGCCCTCATCGACTCGCTGGTGAAAGATGGTCTGTGGTGCGCGTTCGACCATTGGCATATGGGTGAGACCGGCGAGGTCGTGGCGGAACGGTATGGGGTGACGCGCGAGATGCAGGACTACTACGCGGCGGAGTCACAACACCGGGCCATCGAGGCGATCGAGGCAGGGCGCTTTCGGGAAGAGATCTGCCCCGTCCGGATCGAGACCAGGACGGGGGGGGGCTTGATCGTCGAGACCGACGAAGGGCCACGGCCCGGGACAACCCCCGCGACACTCGCCGAACTCCAGCCCGCCTTTCGGGCAGGGGGGACGGTGACGGCCGGAAACGCCTCGACCATCAACGATGGAGCCGCCGCGGTGCTGCTGACCCATCGCGCGCTGGCGCAGGAACTGGGGCTGGACCCTCTCGCGCGGGTGGTCGCGCAAGCCGTCTCGGGCATCGAACCTTCTCTGGTGATGATGGCTCCAGTGGAGGCGATCCGGCGGGTCGCGCGCAAGGCGGGATGGGACCTGGGAGAGGTCGACCTCTTCGAGATCAACGAGGCCTTTTCGGCACAGTCCATCGCCTTGATCCGGGAGCTGTCGCTCGACCCGGCACGGGTCAACGTCAACGGAGGGGCGGTCGCGCTGGGACACCCGATTGGAGCATCCGGGACCCGTATCCTGGTGACGCTCCTTCACGAATTGCGTCGACGCAATCGCTCCCGTGGAATCGCCGCCCTCTGTCTTGGAGGGGGCAATGCCGTCGCCCTGGCGGTGGAGAGAGAGGCAACCCGATGATCTACTGCCAGCGCTGCAAGAAGGGGAATCCCAATGCGGCTGATCACTGCGAGGCCTGCGGAGCCTACCTGCTGGTCATCTCGCGGACGCCCGACTCGATTCCCGGAGAGGGAATCGACAACACTCTTGAAGAGCATCTTCTGGAGCGAATCAGTAGCCTCGAATCGGCGCTGACCCGCGCCAATGAACGCTTTGAGCAACTCCTCGAGATCGCCCAGCAGCAGGCGACGGGCAGCTTCTACGACCATATGATGCTCGAATCCCTGACGGAGATTCTCACCGAGCGCCAGGCCCTCGACGCCGAAGAGCTGGAGCATCGCTGGCGGATGCGGGTGGCCCGCCACTACCAGGAGACGGCGGAGCGCGAGCGGCTCGATGAACGGTGCGAGCGTATCATCAACACCTATCGTGGCCCGCATCGGGAAGAGTTTGTCGAGCGGGTCGAAGAGGGGACGACGTTGCTTGGCGA
>JBEIJP010000317.1:0-4322 GCA_040380245.1 Acidobacteriota bacterium
CCGAGGTCAAGCGCATGGTGCTGGGGAGCATTCGACAGACCGTCGATTTCGTCGTCGCCAAAGAGCTGGAGTGGACCGATCGCCATCTCGAGAATGCCCGACGCATGCGCGAGCAGTACCGCTCGTCGGCTCCGGCCAGCGAGCCAGCCGCCCCGACCAGCACCGGTCAGGAAGGCGCCTGATCCTCGCGCGGACCGATCTGGAAGGCGACTCCTGACATCGCCGAAGACCGAAGAGAAGAAGATGAAGAGCGGGAGAGACGTGATCGTAGTCGGAGGAGGGCTGATCGGATCGGCCATCGCCTGGCGACTCGCCTCGCGGGGCTTGCGGGTCACCCTCATCGAGCGTGGCAGTCCCGGGCGCGAGGCGACCTGGGCGGCGGGCGGGATGCTCGCCCCGCTCTCCGAGGCCGATCAGGATGACGCCTTTCTGCGCCTCTCCCGCGAGAGCCTGCGCGTCTATCCCGCCTTTGTCGCCGAGGTTGAGCGGGCCAGTGGCCTGCAGGTGGAGTATCGGTCCGAGGGGACGCTCTATCTCGTCCTTACCGACGCGGATGAAGAGGAGTTGGCGCACCGCTGGGCATGGCAGCAGGCGGCTGGACTGCCCGTCAAGCGGCTCTCGGCCAGAGAGCTCCTCGATCTCGAGCCGGGTCTCAACCCCGCCGTCCGTTGGGGGCTCCTCTTTCCGGAGGATCATCAGGTCAACAATCGACGGCTGAGTGAGGCGGTCTCACTGGCGGCGCGGCGTGCCGGGGTCGAGATGATGGTCGAGACGACGGTCCGTCGACTCCTCCTCGATCGTTCGGCGGGAGAGGCCCGCGTCACCGGGGTCGAGACCGATCGGGGCATAGTTCAGGCCCCCAACGTCCTGCTCGCGGCAGGCGCCTGGAGTAGTCAGCTGCTCGAAGGGCTTGCCCCTGCCTACCGCGTCGAGCCCGTCCGTGGGCAGATGGTCTCCCTCGAAATGCCCGCGGTCCCGCTTCGGCACGTCATCTACTCGGCGCGAGGCTACCTTGTGCCCAGGCTTGGGGGACACCTCATCGCCGGCTCGACAGTGGAGCGGGTGGGCTACGATCGTCGCGTCACCGCCGAGGGCCTGGCCACCGTCCTCGCGCTCGGCCAGGAGATTGTCCCAACGCTCGGTCGCCAGTCGATCCTCGAGATTTGGGCAGGCCTGCGCCCCCGCTCGGAAGACGGCTGGCCCATCCTCGGGCCTGATCCCACCGTCTCCGGGCTCTTCCACGCCACCGGCCATTACCGCAACGGCATTCTGCTCACCCCGATCACCGCCGAGGGCCTGACCGAGATGATCGTTCATGGCGGTTCACCGGCCTTGTTGGCGCCATTCAGCCCCGCACGTTTGACGGGCCATCCATCGGCAGATCTCCCTGCTCGCACGCAGGCCACTCGTTGAACGTGCTTTCCGGATCAGGCCCGCTGCCGGAAGAGGCGCAGCCGAAAGAGTCCGACGAGGGTCTTCGCATCCTCGATCGTTCCCGCCTCGATCATCGCTTCGATCTCGTCCCAGCAGAAGCCCCGTACCTCATAGACCACTTCGCCGATGTCGAGTGACGCGACCTCCTGGCTCAGCTCTCGGGCCAGAAAGAGGTGAATGCGCTCGTCGCTGCTTCCGGGCATGGCATAGCACGACCCGAGCGGGGTCATCTCCCCGGCCCGGTACCCGGTCTCTTCGAGCAGTTCACGGTAAGCGCAGGCTACCGGAGATTCGATTGCGACCATCCGACGCTCTGGCGTCTCCCTGCCGGCAAGGGTGCCCGCCGGCAGCTCCCAAAGCGGCTGACCGACCGGGTAGCGATACTGCCGGATCAACAAGACCCGGCCGTCCGTCTCTTCCGGAACGATGACACAGATGCCCGGATGGCGAATCGCTCCTCGTGTGACCACTTCCCCCGTCGCCTCGTGGCGGATCGTCTCTCGGTTGAGGATCCAGCGCAGCTCGTCTCCATGCTTCGAGGGCCGTGCCTCGCGGTAAGCTGTTTCGATCCCCAGCCACGTAAACCCGCTCTTCTCATCTCCATTGCTCATGCTTCTTCCCACTCCTCCCGCTGGTCCTTTCGCACCGCTCATCCACACGGAAACCGGCAGTTCTACCTGCCCGAATTCCTCTTCCGGCCCGATGGCTCTTGTCAAATCAATGACACGGAGACCAGTCGACCCTGGCTCAGGGCTGCTCCGTCTCACAAGGTGGCCGGCAGTAATCGATGTAGATCGATTTGGGCATGACGAGCCGGCATTGAAAGGGCACATTGTCGGTGACCTTTTGGGGATCCAACCGCAACACTTTTCTTCCTTTCGGATGGACTGTCAACTCCCCCAGTTTGATGCACTGATCCGTCGTTGGCAGTTCTGCTTTCAACTGTAAAAATTTTTCTGGAGTCAGAATTTTGCGGGCTCGGACGACGATATGCGGCAGGCTGATCAACAGGCCGACCAAAATCAAAACTTTGGCAGTAGCGAGGAATTTTTGATGAGTGGGAATCGCCAGCGATCCAATGCTGGCGACAAAGAGGCCGATCAGGTAGTAACGCAGATCCAGGCTCTGAGGAAGAAAGGAGATGAAAAGAGAAGTAAGCGGAAAAAAGATCGCGAGTGATTCATTGAAACTATGGATGCGTTTTGACCTGATGACTCGGGATGCATTGATGAGGAGCAACGCCATCAGACCCGCATAAATCATCCCAATTGAGCCGCCAGTTCTCTGAACCCTCTTGCTGTACATGTCAAGACTACGCAATCTTGGCGGTGAGAAGTCTTTACCGACAGGTAAGATTCCTGGCAGGATGTACGGGTCAATCTCCAGGATTGATACGTAATGGGAAAGAACATTCGAGACGACTGGAATGGGCGGAAGATACTCCAGCGGAGTCGCGTACTGAACTTCAGGTCCTTTGAATCCAAGTGTCTCGACCGGGTAGAACGGGTTGTGATAACGCTTGAGGTTTGACAAAGGCTGATAGAAGATCAGAGAAATCAACGCGACAGAGATTCCTAATTTCAGAATTCGCTGCTTATTTCCCGTCGAAGTCAGAAGGAGATTGGTGTCGCGGTTCGTTCCCTTCTGCTCGATGTCCAATGGCTGATCCTGTTCCTTAATCTGTCTCAGGTTCAGTATTTTGAGAAATATCCCGTAAATAACCGTCACCGTCAGAATCGTCACAGATAGCACGATGCCCTGTATCTTCGTGTTTGCCGCAATCGCCAGACAGGCAAACCCACCCCAAAGGTGTGTGATCCATGACCCATCTTTCAGATATATTTTTGAAAACACTCCACGGGCGGCAAGAAGTCCACCCATCAGTATAAAGGTGTTGGTAAAGTAGTCTTGATAAGCACTTGCGAAGCCCAGGTAAGTGATGGGAAAACAGAAGGTCGCCGCGATCGCCAGGGATTTACTGAGGTTGAGCAGCCGATGTAAGCAATACCCCACTGACAGCGCCGCGACAATGTTTGGAAGGAGGTACAGTCTGGGGCTATCGAGAATCAAGCCCGGCCCCAGGGCATACCTCCAGAGGACAGGAAACCCTTGATACCTTTCGTTGAATAGGTTGGATATGCCGAGATAGTCCTCAATACCAAGCGCTCTTGCGGCAAAGGGTAGATGGTAAGATGTCGCGTCCCATACCCAAGGACGGAAAAACAAGATCGCAAAAATCACAGCAGTGATAGTAGCGTAAGCGATCAACCGATCCAGCCTTGCCAGTATTCCACTCAGTAACCGGTTCATGTTCGCGCCTCTTTTCGAGCCTGGTCAGATCCATCCGTCTGCATCTGCCGGTGTGGGGAGTCGATCTGCCGCCAGAACCATCCGCACATTTTTCTGATTCAGGGATTCTGTATAAGACAAATCTCCAGAAAGTCAATCAAATCGACACCGTTCGCCGACCGGGACTCACGGATTCTGCGCGTCAATGGTCAACCCGAAATGGAACCATCCAGGACGATCAAATCTGCGGCAGGAGACGTTCCGTCGGAGCGCCCTTGCCTTGGCGCTTGTCAAATGGGGACACACGTAATAGACTCCGTCCGTCTTTCTGTCGAACCAGAATCGTGAGACACCCCAACCTCAGACAAGTGGATTTTCGGAGCGAGCCGACCGGGCCTGTTCCTCGATAGCGCGGACTCCGCTCCGCCAGTGCGTCAGAGAGCCAGTCATGATGAATGTGAGAAAGATCGGATTAACCATTGCCATGGTATCGACGCTGCTTATGGGCCTGATCGCGGGCGCCGGCATCGCAGCCCGTGACGACGGTGGGCGACCATTGAAGTGGCGCAAGGTTGTTCTCAACACAGAGTTTCGCAGCG
>JBEIJP010000318.1:0-4317 GCA_040380245.1 Acidobacteriota bacterium
GCGGGGACACGATGGGAGTACTATCCGATGCCCGTTCGGGAGGATCGTGGAATCGAGCGTTACGACTTCAAAACCAATCAGATGATTGTGTGCGGAGTGGGGAACGTCCCGAATGATTGCGGAGTCAAGCAGAGCAAGCGGCTCTTCTCGCCGCGGGTCGGGGTTGCCTGGCGAATCAGCGACAGCTTCGTGCTTCGGACGGGATATGGGGTCACCTGGGATCCGATCAGTCTGGCGCGGATCTTCCGGACCAACTTCCCGATGTTGATTGCGCTGAATGTTCCGGTGCCAAACTCTGCGCAACCCTCGGGAACCCTCCGTGGGGGGATTCCGACAGTGCCGGTGCCCAACTTCAGTGGTGGTCGCGTGACTCCTCCGGGAGATGTCAGCTTGACGACGCTGGAGGATCGCTTCGATCGTCCCTACATTCAATCCTGGAACATGGTGCTCGAGAAGAGCCTCTGGAATGGGTTGGTCGCTTCGGCTGGGTATGTGGCGACGCGGACGATCCGTCAATCGGCCTACCTGAATGTCAACGCCGGATTGATTGGGGGCGGGCCGGCGAGTCAGCCGCTCAACCAGCGGTTTGGCCGTCAGGCTGGGACGACCACTTACGGGCCAGTAGGCAATTCGATGTACGACTCGCTGCAGGTCAACGTCAAGCGTCGCTTTGCCAATGGTCTGCAATTGCAGGGCAACTACACCTGGTCGAAGGCGATCGGATTGGTCGGGGTGGGAGGCCAGAGCGAGAATTCGGTCAACCTGCCCCGGCCCGAGTACTATGCCTTGAACCGGTCGCTGCTCAACTTCGACATTCCGCACAACTTTCAGTTCACGGGAGCGTATGAGCTGCCGTTTGGACGGGGGCGGAAGTGGCTGGCGAACAACAAGGCGGCTTCGGCCTTGGCCGGAGGCTGGCAGATGAACTGGGTCTTTGGGGCCTGTATGGGAACGCCCTTTTCGCTCTCGGCGAGCGCGACGTCGATCAATGCGCCGGGGATTTCGCAGCGGCCCGATCAGATTGGGCAGGTGATCAAGCTCAACAAGAAGGGGCGCAACGAGCATTACTTCGATCCGAACGTCTTTCGTCCGGTCGATTTCGATCCCAACCCGGCCAATACGGTGCGATTTGGGACGTTGGGTTTCAACACGTTGCGGGGACCGGGAACGGTCAACCTCGACCTGGGGATCTTCCGGGAGTTCCAGATTCGGGAGAGCATCAAGTTGCAGTTCCGGGTAGAGGCGTTCAACGCGACCAATACGCCGCACTTCGCCAACCCGGGCAACAATGCCTCGGCGCCCGCTCGGGAGACCAATCGCTCGAGTCCGAACTTCGGGAAGATCCTGACCGATCCGGTGACGGGGCAGCTACGAACCAACGGGTTCATGGAGATCACCGGGGTTCGTTCGTTTGGTCGGGAGGGAATCGACGAGCGAGTGGTGCGGTTTGGGCTGCGCCTGAGCTTCTAATGTCGCCGTGGTGGAACGGAGAGAGGTCAACCGGCCCTTCCCTCGTTCCATCAAGGTCAGGATGCCCGTCGCGAGGCGGCGCCAGGAGAATGGGAGGGGATTGCCAGTGCGGGATCCCCTCTTCTTTCATTTTGGGCTATTCGGGGGCCGTTTTTGAGTGGCTGAACGGGGAGAGTGGAGCTGGGTATGGGGCGAGAAGACAGACGATGGCGAGTGGGGCAGCACGGCTGGTATCTGGCGGGGATGCTGGGATGCCTGACGCTCTTCCTGCTGGGAGCGCGCTGGGTGGGGGATCGGGCCGGGAGCGGAGCCGACTGGTCCGCCTACGGGGGAGGGGCTGACAATACGCACTTCTCTCCCTTGCGGCAGATCGATCGTCGCAATGTAGGGCGGCTGGAAGAGGCCTGGACCTACGACACGGGGGATGTCTTCGAAGGCTCCGAGATGCAGTGCAATCCCCTGGTGATCGACGGGACGCTCTACGGAACGACACCGCGGATGCGGGTCTTCGCGCTTGACGCGGCGACGGGGAAGGAGCGATGGGTCTTCGATCCGAACGAGGGTGGGCGAGTGCTCGGGCGTCCCCGCAATCGGGGGCTCAACTACTGGGCCGGGGAGAAGGGGGAGGCGCGGCTCTATGTCGCGCACCGGAATTGGCTCTACTCGCTCGACGCGCGGACGGGGCGGCCGGTCGAGACCTTTGGAGAGAAGGGGCGGATCGATCTGCGTGAGGGCCTGGGACGCGAGGCACGGGATCTCTCGGTGGGGCTCTCGACGCCGGGGGTGATCTATCGGGATCTGCTGATCATCGGCAGTCTGGTGAGCGAGTCGTTGCCGGCCGCACCGGGCCATCTTCGGGCATATGATCTGCGGACAGGGAAGCAGCGGTGGATCTTCCACACGATTCCGCATCCAGGTGAGAAGGGGTATGAGACGTGGCCGCCCGAGGCGTGGACCTACAGCGGCGGGGCGAACAACTGGAGCGGGATGACGCTCGATGAGGAGCGGGGGCTGGTCTTTGTGCCGACGGGATCGGCGACCTATGATTTCTACGGCGCCAACCGGCACGGGGACAATCTCTACGCCAACACGTTGCTCTGCCTCGATGCCGCGACGGGGGAGCGACGGTGGCATTTTCAAGCGGTCCGTCACGATCTGTGGGATCGGGACCTGCCGGCGGCGCCTACTCTGGTGACAGTGCGTCGCGGCGGGAGGCGAATCGCGGCGGTGGCCCAGATCACCAAGAGTGGTCACGTCTTTGTCTTCGAGCGGGAGACGGGACAGCCGGTCTTTCCGATCGAAGACCAGCAGGTCTCGACCCGCGGGGTCGAAGGCGAGCAGCCCGCCGGGACGCAGCCCTTGCCGGTTCTGCCGCCCCCGATTGCGCGGCAGCGGATGACGGAGGAGATGGTCACGCGGCGGACCCCGGCCGCGCACGCGGCGGCGCTCGCGGTCTTTCGGACCTTGCGCAGCGTCGGCCAGTTCGACCCGCCCGGGTTGGAGGGCAGCCTCGTCTTGCCGGGGTTCGATGGAGGGCCCGGATGGGGAGGCGCGGCCTATGACCCGTCGAGCGGGCATCTCTTCGTCAATGCCAGCGAGGTCCCCTGCATCCTCCAGCTGGTCGAGCGACCGCGGGTGAGTGGTCAGTTGAGTGGAAAAGCGCTCTACCAACGCGATTGCGCGAGCTGTCACGGGCGGGATCTGCAGGGTTCACCGCCGGAGTTTCCCGCGCTGACCGCGCTGAGCCGCAAGTACGACGAGGAGGAGTTGCGGACCGTGATTCGTCAAGGGGTTGGGCGCATGCCCGGGTTTGGTTCGTTGGGGCCGGCGGCGCTGCAGGCGATCAGCCGCTACCTCCTGACCGGAGCGGAGGGAGCGAACTCCCCGATGGTTGAGGCCAGGACCAACCCCCATGAGGTTCGCTATGTGACCAACGGGTACCCGCGGTTTCTCGACCCGGAGGGCTATCCGGCGATCACACCGCCGTGGGGAACGCTCAGCGCGATCGATTTGAACAAGGGGACCATCGCGTGGCAGATTCCCCTGGGTGAGCATCCGGAGCTGGTCGCCCAGGGGGTCGAAGGGACGGGGAGTTGGAACTATGGGGGGCCAATCGTCACCGCGGGGGGCGTGCTCTTCATCGGAGCGACCAACTATGACCGGAAATTCCGGGCCTTCGATCCGCGGACAGGTCAGTTGCTCTGGCAGGCGCTCCTGCCGGCGGCAGGCAATGCGACCCCCGCGACCTACCTTGCCGGAGGGCGACAGTTTGTCGTCATTGCGGCAGGGGGAGGAAAGCGCGGGGCCCCTTCCGGAGGGAAGTATGTGGCCTTTGCTCTCCCGCGGAAGAATCGGTAGGCAGAGAAGCGGATTGCGGAGAGGCGAAATGGTCAAACGACCGGGGAAGATCTGGCGGCGGCCATATCGGGCCGACAGGAACGATCGAAGGGCTGGTGTTCTCGTGCTGGCGCTGCTCATCGCGGGGCTTCCGGTCGGTGAGGCGATGGCCCAGACGCTACCCGCCCTGCCCGCGATCGACGGGCAGCGCTTTGAGCCGGAGGTGCGGGCGCAGGTCGAGGCGCTCGAGCGGGCGGTGAGGCAGACGCCGCTCGATCCAGCGCTCAACGGGCGGCTGGGAATGGTGCTGCAGGCCTACGAGCAGTACGAACTCGCCAGGCCCTGCTATGAGCGAGCCCGCCAACTGGCGCCGAAGGAGTTTCGCTGGGCCTATCTGCTGGGGATGGCGCGGACGGAACTCGGCGATCAGAAGGGGGCGGCCAGCGCGTTGCGAGAGGCGCTGGAGTTGGACGCGACGAGCGTTGCCGCGCAGTTGCGGCTGGCCGACGC
>JBEIJP010000319.1:0-4296 GCA_040380245.1 Acidobacteriota bacterium
GGTGCACGTCGTCTACGGGCTGGTCGGATTGAAGACCCATGCCAAGATCGCGCTGGTAGTGCGGCAGGAGCAGGGCGGGATCCGTCGGTATATCCATCTGGGGACGGGGAACTACAATCCGGTGACGTCACGGATCTACACCGACCTGGGTCTCTTCACGGCCGATCCGGATCTGGGGGCGGACGCGTCGGAGCTGTTCAACTATTTGACCGGGTATTCGCGTCAGAGCCGGTATCGCAAGCTGTTGGTGGCCCCGGTCAGTCTGAGGCGGAGCCTCTCGGAGATGATCCGCCGGGAGGTGGCCCACCACCGCGCGGGACGGCCAGCGGGAATTCTCGCCAAGTTCAATAGTTTGACGGACACCGGACTGGTCGATGAGTTGTACGCGGCATCACGCGAAGGGGTGCCGATCGACCTGATCGTGCGGGGGGTCTGCTGTCTGCGGCCCGGGCTGCCCGGGATGAGCGAGACGATCCGGGTCGGGTCGATCGTCGGTCGGTTTCTCGAGCACACGCGGGTCTACCGCTTCCTCAATGGCGGGGCGGAGGCAATCTACCTGGGAAGCGCGGATCTGATGAACCGCAACCTGGATCGACGGGTCGAGATCCTCTTCCCACTGGAGGACGCGCGACTGCGGGAACGGATCGTCGAGGAGGTTCTGATCCCGGGGCTGCATGACACAGCCAAGATGCGCTGGCTGGAACCCGACGGCCGCTACACGCGCCCCAACGCTTCCGGCGAGAAGCCATTCAATATGCAGGAGTACCTCCTGCAACGCTCGAGACAAGAACAGGAGACGCAGACGGAGGCGTAGCCCCCCCACAGCAGGGCGTCGGGCTTCCCCTCCGCGGGGCGGAAATCGGGAGTGGCAGGGGGAGGTGTGCCGTGGGCCGAACGAGAAGCGGAGCGAGGAAGTGGTGGAGGTTGGCAGGGGGATTTCTGCTGGGGATGGTCGCGCTTGGGGTGGGGAGTTGGGCCGCGACGACGACTGCGCTGACGCACGGGGCGGAAGTAAGGCGTGAGACGGCGGGGACGGTTGGTCCGGACGGCCGGTTCGTGATGGGACGTCCGGAGCTGAGGGACCTTTGGGTGGATCCGCTGACCGGGGATGACAGCCGGTCCGGAAACAGCCGGGCGGCGGCGTTGCGGACCCTCAGCGCCGCCTGGAATCGGATTCCGCAAGGGACTCCGCTGAGCGGCAATGGATGGCGAATCCTCCTGGCTGCGGGGTCCTATCCGGAGTCGAGCATCCCCAACTACCTGGAGAAACGGTATGGGACGGCCAACTTTCCGATTCTGCTGCAAGGGGCGGATGGGCCGGGGAAGGCCGTGCTGCAGGGAGACCTCAACATCTTCGACTGCCGGTATCTCTATCTGATCGATCTGACGATCCGGCCACTGCCGGCGGGCGACACGCTCCACTTCGAGAAGTGTGCCTACGTGCTGATGCGCGGTCTGGAGCTGGACGGGGGGCGCTGGACGGGCGAGGGGCAGAGCACTCCAGTCGCGCACGAGACGCTCAAGATCAATCAGTGCCAGTATATCTACCTCGAGGACTGCAATATCCACGGCGCCGGCGACAATGCCGTCGACTATGTCGCGGTGCAGTACGGACACGTCATCGGCAACCGGATCCACAACTGCAATGACTGGGCGATGTACGTCAAGGGAGGGTCTGCCTACCTGCGGGTCGAGGGGAACGAGTTCTACGATGCCGGGACGGGTGGCTTCACCTGCGGCCAGGGGACGGGCTTCGAGTTCATGACGCCGCCGTGGCTTCATTACGAGGCCTATGACATCAAGGTGATCAACAATCTGGTCCACGACACGGAGGGGGCCGGATTGGGAGTCAATGGCGGCTACAACATCCTCATGGCGTGGAACACGCTCTACCGGGTGGGGCGACGGAGCCATGTTCTGGAGATTGTCCCTGGGTTTCGGGGATGTGATGGGGACACGGCCCGCTGCGAGGCGCATCGTCGGCTCGGTGGGTGGGGGGGGCTCTTCCCGGATCAACAGTACATCCCCAACCGGAACGTCTTTCTCTACAACAACCTCGTCTACAATCCAGCCGGGTACCAGAGTCGCTGGCAGCATCTGGAGGTGCGGGGTCCGGTGACGCCGCCAGCGGGGAGCAACGTGGCTGCCCCTGCCAGGTCGGACGAGAATCTGCGGATCGTCGGCAATGTCATCTGGAATGGGCCGCCCAATCATCCACTGGGGATCGGCGGGAGCACCGGGTGCGCGCCGGGCCATCCGACCTGCAATGAGAGCCAGATCCGCTCGCAGAATGCGATCAACGGCGCAGAGCCCCAGCTGGTGCAGCCATCGGCGGGGGATTACAGACCGGTGGCGGGAGGAGCCTTAGCCTTGCGGAGCACGACCCTGCCGCCCGCGTTCGGGTGGACGGACGCCCCGGGAACGCCGGCGGTTCCGGCGGGAGAGCCGCGCAATGACGTCTCTTTCGATCTGGCGGGCAGACCGCGGCGGGGCGGCGGACCACCGGGCGCCTGGTTGCCGGGGCGAGCCGTGACGTCGGTCTCGGCGGCCAGTTTCGCGCGGGGAGGGTTGGCGAGAGGGTCGATCGTCTCGGCCTTCGGCGTGGAATTGGCGCCAGGAGTGGGCGCGGCGAACGCGCTGCCCCTGCCGGAGACGCTGCAGGGGATCTCGGTGCTGATCGAAGATGGAGCGGGTGGCAGCCGACGGGCGCCGCTCTTCTTTGTCTCACCGGGTCAGATCAACTTCCTGGTTCCGCCGGAGACACCGCTCGGACAGGCGACCCTGCTCGTCCAGACGAGCGGGGCGAGTGGGACAACCGGAGAGGCGCTGCTGACGGGAGCGCTGCGGATCGAGTCGGTGGCCCCGGGACTCTTCACGGCCGACGCGAGCGGACGCGGAGCGCCGGCAGCGCTGCTGTTGCGGGTCCGCGGCGGCAGCGGGGGGCAGAGCGCCTGGGGGTATGAACCGGTCAGCGAGATCGACTCGACGACGGGGCGGCCCGTCCCCCTGGCGATCGACCTGGGACCCACGGGAGACGAGGTCTACCTGATCCTCTTTGGAACCGGCTGGCGGCGGGCGACGGAAGTGGTGGCGCGAGTGGGAGGGACGCAGGTTCCGGTCGTCTTCTCGGGAGGCCATCCCGACTGGGTTGGACTCGATCAGCTCAATTTGCGGATCCCGCGGGAGATGGCGGGACGGGGGCTGGTCGAGCTGACGGTCACGGCAGACGGAGCGTTCGCGAACGCGCTGACGGTTCGCTTCCGGTAAGGCGGCCTCGCGGCGCGAAGGATCAGGCCGGGGAGAGCTGGACCAGACGCGCCTCCCGGGCGGAGCGGTAGATGGCGTCGACCAGTTCGAGCGAACGCCTTCCCTCGCGGCCATCGATGAGGGGTGGACGCTGCTCCACGATCGCCTCGACCATCTCGGCGATCTGTCGCCGGTGGCCTTCCGCGGAGATGGCGGAGGGGTTCGCGGCGCCATTGGTCAGATCCTCAGCGACGAGTTGGGGCGGGTCTTCGCCGTCGATTCGCCAGTGCCCGATCGAGTCCCCTTCGAGCAGAATCGTGCCGTGCTCCCCACTCAGCTCCAATCGACGTGGAAAGCCAGGTTTGGCGGAAGTCGCCGCCTGGATGACACCGAGGGCGCCGCTCTCAAACTGGAGGCTGGCGACGAGGGTGTCTTCGCCTTCGAGATGGGGATAGCGCAGAGCGCCGCGGAAGGCGGCGACCTGGCGGACGGGACCAGCCATCCAGCGAAGCAGGTCGACGGTGTGGATCGCCTGATTGATCAGAGCTCCCCCGCCATCGAGGGCGAGCGTGCCGTGCCAGGAGTCTGGCGCGTAGTAGCCAGGATCGCGGTACCACTTGACGATGGCATCGACGAGGAAGAGCCGCCCGAGGCGACCTTGACGGACCGCCTGTTCCATCTGCTGAACGGCGGGGAGAAAGCGGGACTGGAAGATGACGCCCAGTCGGACCTGGTGGCGGTCGCAGGCGTCGATGAGGGCGTCGGCGCGGGGCAGGTCGATCTCGATCGGCTTCTCGACGAGGACGTGACGTCCGGCCTCGGCTGCCCGGACGCCATAGTCGGCATGCGTCCCGCTCGGAGTGCAGATACTGACCAGGTCGAGTCCGGGGTGGGCGAGAAATTGATCGTAATCCTGGTAGGCCGTTCCGCCGTAGCGTTGAACGAACGCCTCTCCGCGGGCGTCATCCCGCGTGCAGACGGCGACAAGGCGCGCGCCGGGAGATTGCTGCGCCAGCGCGGCGATCGCCTCCGCCTGGACCCTGGCAATCA
>JBEIJP010000320.1:0-4278 GCA_040380245.1 Acidobacteriota bacterium
GGCTCGGTGACAGACTCCTCCAGCCGGGCCTGCCGCTCCTCGATCGCCGCCGTCAACGCGCGCTTGCGCTCCTCCTGCGAGGGCTCCGCCAGCGCGAGAAAGGGAGCCGCGTTCCCATCCCGCCCATCGAGCCCCTTCTCCGGAACCCGGTTGAAGAAGGCGTAGAGCTGGTAGAACTCCTTCTGTGTGATCGGATCGTACTTGTGGTTGTGGCAGCGGGCGCAACCGACGGTCAACCCGAGCCAGGTGGTCGTGGTCGCCTCGACGCGGTCGACGATATATTCGGTCAGATACTCCTCGGGAATGGCGCCTCCCTCGAAGTTGATCATATGGTTTCGATTGAATCCCGAGGCGATCTTCTGTTCGACCGTCGCTCCCGGCAGCAGGTCTCCCGCCAGCTGCTCGACCGTGAACTGATCGTAGGGCTGGTTGCGGTTGAACGAGCGGATCAACCAGTCTCGCCAGGGCCACATCACCCGATGGCTGTCGATGTGAAAGCCGTGCGTGTCGGCGTAGCGGGCGAGGTCCAGCCAATGGAGGGCCATCTTCTCGCCGTAGCGGGAAGAGGCGAGAAGGCGGTCGACCGCCTTCTCGTAGGCGTCCGGGGAACGGTCGGCCAGGAACGACTGGATCTCCGCGGGGGTAGGGGGCAGCCCGGTCAGATCGAGCGTCACGCGGCGCAGCAGCGTCTCACGCGCGGCCTCGGGTGAAGGGGAGAGCCCCTGTGCCGCCAGTCCCTGCCAGACGAAGGCGTCGATCGGCTGCCGAATCCAGGCGGCGCCGCGCGGGTCCGCTGGCCGCGGGGGCTCGACCGCCCGCGGCGTGACAAAGGCCCAGTGCTCCTGCCACAGCGCCCCTTCCGCCACCCAACGAGTGAGGAGGTCGATCTCGGCCCCGGTCAAGCGGTGCCCAGACTCAGGGGGCGGCATGACCTGCTCGGGGTCCGTCGACCGGATCCGCCGAATGAGGCGAGATCCCGTGGCGTCCCCGGGTACGATCACCCCGGCCCGGCTCATGGCTCCTTCCCGCGTGTCCAGACGCAGCCGCGCCATCCGTTTGCCTTCATCCGGCCCGTGACATTGAAAGCACTTGTCGGAGAGGATCGGCCGAATCTGGCGATTGAAATCGATCGTCCCCTTCCCTTCCTTCGTCGCGGTGACCGGAGTCAGCCTTGCCAGGGAGAAGGCGCCCCAGAGGACAACCCCCATCACGAAGAGCAGTTGCGTCAATCGTTGCACGTTCCGTCGCACGAAGACCTCCCTTGGAATCGATGAATGCTCCACTTTACGTAAAATTGATGCTCGCATCATACGACGCGCCAGCCAATCTGACCAGACTCCTTCTGCCTGCCCCCAAAAAAGCGCTTCGGAGCCCCTCCGAGCCACTCACCTTCGCTTGATTCAAGACCATGTTGTGGATTCTAATCCGTCTGTCAAACAGGCTGGCGGCCTCTCCACGAAGGGTAAGAAGAAGCTGCCCCTGTGCACATCGATCGCTCGCGGCGTCCATCAACATCTTTCTGGTCTATCCCAAGGAGTCGATTTCCGCATGACATTTCAGAGCATCGCCGACATTCTCGCGGCCAACGAGTCGTCTCACGAACGACTGGTCGCCCTTCTCGCGACGATTCCGGCGGACCGCTGGAGCCTGCGCCCGGTAGAGGACCGGTGGACCATCGCGGAGATCGTCGAGCACCTCAGCCTGGTCAACCGTGGGTTCCTGCGAATCGCGGGCAAGCTGCTCCGGGAGGCGACCGAATCGGGCGTGGGGCCGGCCGTCCCGGTCGAGATGGCCTCGGTCCTGCCTCGCGGGTCGGACGGACAACCGGTCCCGGCGATCAAGGCGCCTCCCCAGGTCGAGCCGACGGGGAGCGTGCCCGTCGAGGCTGCCCTCGCGCAGATGAAGGAGACCCTCGACGGCTTCCGGAGTCTTCAGCCGCAACTCGAAGCGGTCGACCTCAGCCGGAACACCTTCTCCCATCCACGCCTCGGAGCCCTGACCGCCTACCAGTGGATGATCCTGCTCCACGAGCACCAGGACCGCCACGGACAGCAGATCGCCGCGGTCGCGGCCGCCCTCGCTCCGTAAGCCCCCCGACACCCGAAGGGGGCCGCCGGGGGTCTGGGGGGGAAGCCGACTACTGCAGCCAGCGCTTGAGCCAGGCGTGGACCTCCTGGTAGAAGAAGCGGCTGTTCTCTCCGCGCAGGATCCAGTGGTTCTCCTCCGGGAAGACGATCAGCCGGCTGGGGATCTGTCGACGTTGATGGACGCTCCAGTTCTCGAGCGTGTTGTTGAGGGGCACGCGAAAGTCGTTCTCCCCGATCGTCAGGAGCATCGGGGTGGCGAACCTGGCGGCGTAGCGGATCGGGTTCTGTTCGCGCCAGATGGGCCCCTGCTCCCAGACCGGTCCGCCGTTGCTCCGCTCGCGCGAGTAGATCACATCGCTCGTTCCCCACTGCGATTCGAGATTGACCAGTCCGGCGTGGCTGATCAGGCAGCGGTAGCGTGTCGTCGTCGCCTGCAGCCAGTTGGCGAGGTGGCCGCCATAGGAGGCGCCCCCCGCCGCCTGACGGGTCTGATCGAGAAATGGGAACTGGGCCAGTGCCGCGTCGGCCGCCTCATTGAGCTCGTCTCCGGGCCCGCGCAGAGGATCCAGCTGGATCGCCTGCGCGAAAGCCTCCCCAAACCCGGTCGAGCCGGTGTAGTTGGTCAAGAGGACGACATAGCCAGGCTGGGCCAGCAGGTGATAGTTCCAGCGGGTAAAAAACTGGTCCCGCCACATGGTGTGCGGACCGCCGTGAATCAGCACGAAGAGCGGATAGCGCTTCTTCTCGTCAAAGTTCGGCGGCAGGGCCAGCATGCTGTGGATGCGCTTCCCGCGTTTGCTGGTGAACCAGAAGTGGCGGAGCGGTTGCCAATCGATCCGGGCGATGCGTTCGGCGTTGAAGCGGGTGAGTGGCCGATACTGAGTGGACCCGGAGTCTCTCCCCAGGTCGAGCCGCACGACCTCGGCTGGGCTGATCGCGCTCTCCCAATTGGCGACCAGGACCGGGGCATTGCCGCGGCCCCCAACTGCCAGTGACGTCAGGGCTCCGTTCTTCAGCTCCAGGACGCGTCGAACCTCGCCCCCCAGGGCGGAGACCTCAAAGAGGTTTTCGTGACCGGCCTCCTCGGCGAGCAGATAGATGACCCGGCTGTCAGGAGAGATCGCGACGCTGGTCGGGGATCTGTCGAAGCCCTTCGTCACCAGCACCGGCTGATCCCTGACCTCCTTCGCCCACTCGAACCGGGAGAGGCGGCTCTCGTGATAGACCTTCTCCGTCGCAGGATTGACCAGCGTGTAGAGCCCCTTTCCATCAGGGCTGAAGAGTGGCCGGGTGTAACTGCTCTCTCCGCTGGTCAGCCGTTTGGGCTCCCTCCCACCGGCCCCATCGGCGGATACCAGGTAGAGGTGCGTACTGGTCTCGGCGTACGCCGCGGTGTGACGGTCGGTCGAGGCGACGAAGACGATCCCGGTCCCGTCCGGGGTCCAGACCGGCTGCAGGTCATCGCCGCCGGCGGTCGTTACGCCGGCATAGCCCGGACTGGCGACGAGGGCTGTTCCCGCCAGGAGATCCCTGGGCTCAGCGCCATTCTCGATCGTTTGCACAAAGAGGTGGGTCTGGGTCTCCTCGATCCAGCGGTCCCAGTTGCGGATCGGAAAGGTGTCATAGACCCTCGCTCGATAGCGTCTCGCCTTGCGCTCAGCGGCCAGGCGACGCTGCTCCTCGTCGTTGCGCGCTCCAGGATAGACGGAGCTTTGAAAGAGGAGCGCCTGGCCATCGGGCCGCCATTGCGGACTGCGGGCGCCGCTGCTCAGCTGCGTGACCCGCTGGGCTTCTCCCCCACCGATGACATCGAGCAGGTAGATCTGCGAAACTTCATCTCCTTCGCGGCGCGCGGCAAAGGCCAGCCGGCGGCTGTCCGGACTCCAGACCGCTCCGGATTCAGCCCCGCGTGTGCTCGTGACGCGACGGGGTGGCGCCCCACCATCGGTGGGTACGATCCAGAGGTCGCTTGCCTGCTGGGCCTCCTCATAGGCAGGCTCGACCAGCGAGAAGACGGCCCAGCGGCCATCCGGGCTGACCACTGGCGCGCCAACCCGCTTCATCAACCAGACGTCCTCGTGGGTGATCGGGCGACGCCCAGGCTCCTGAGCCCCCCCTGACGCCCCCAGGAGAGGGAGCAGGCAGAGACTCAGGAGCAGTGCGAGGAACCTCACCCCTGACTGGTTGCCCC
>JBEIJP010000321.1:0-4258 GCA_040380245.1 Acidobacteriota bacterium
CCGTCGCGCTATCCTATCCACCCTCGAGAGGTGGCGTCAGCACTTGTTTGTAGCAGGATCGACGATGATTTTCTACTCGATTCGCTGGTGGGAGATGGCTCGAAATGGCGCTCTGAGCTATGGGGTTGGGACAGACGGCAACACAACAGCAACCACGTACCAGTGCGTAACCCTGGACACCGTCTGAGGAGACGTACGAGGTTCCCCGGTGTCCCAAAGGGGTGGGGCAGGAATGACCGCTGCCATACAAATCGATCGTCGTCCGTCGTCGATGTGGTTTGTAGGGGCGGCTCCCTGGGTGCGTCTCTCTCCCTCGCCCTTTTTCAGGGTGGAGGGGAAAGACTCGGGTTTGTTGAGGTGGTTGACAGGCACCAATGGCAGAGTATGATAAATCCTGTCTTGAACCGAAAGAGAGGAGATTTCCGGATTGGGTGAGGTGATCTACCTCCCTGTCAGAAGATGGGATCGCCCCCTCTGCGAGACGCGGTCACAGGACGCGCCTTTTGACTAGAACGGCTGCTGCCCCGGGAAACCCTGATTCTCTATGATTCGATCGATACTCTTCCAATTCGTCCCTGATCCGGAGAAAGCCCGGATCGCCCTCGATCCCATTCTTCGCCACGGACGCGACAACATCAGCTACCTGAGCAGCCTGGATGGGTTTGACATCACGATTCTCGTGCTCTACTTCGGGATCCTGCTGCTGATGGCGATCCTCGGAGTCTATCGTCTGAGAATGGTCTACCAGTTCTGGCGGTACCGCTGGATCAAGCCCTCCCCGCAACGTCGCTATGAGGAGTCGGAGCTGCCGATGGTGACGGTGCAGCTGCCCCTCTTCAACGAGCTCTACGTCGTCGAGCGGCTGGTCGACGCCGTGACGCGGATCGACTACCCGCGCGAGAAGCTGGAGATCCAGGTCCTCGACGACTCGACCGACGAGACGGTCAAGATCGCCGAGCGGGTGGTGGCCCAGTACCGGGAACAGGGATTCGACATTCACTACATCCACCGCTCGGATCGTACGGGGTACAAGGCGGGCGCGCTCGAAAATGGGATGAAGATGGCGAAGGGCACGCTGGTGGCAGTCTTCGACGCCGACTTTCTGCCCAATCCGGACTGCCTGCGGCGGATGGTCGACTACTTCACCGACGACCAGGTGGGGATGGTGCAGATGAGGTGGGGACATCTCAACGCCAACTACTCGCTCCTGACGCGATTGCAGGAGGTCTTTCTCGATGGTCACTTCGTCGTCGAGCAGGCGTCGCGAAACCGGACGGGGGCGTTCTTCAACTTCAACGGCACGGCAGGAATGTGGCGTCGGCAGGCGATCGAGTGGAGCGGCGGCTGGCAACACGATACCCTGACGGAGGACACGGACCTCAGCTTCCGGGCGCAGTTGATGGGCTGGAAGTTCATCTACCTGCTGGACGAAGAGGTGCCGGCGGAGCTGCCGGTCGAGATCAACGCCTTCAAGGCCCAGCAGCGGCGATGGGCGAAGGGGCTGGTGCAGGTCGGGCTCAAGCTCATGCCGCGGATCTGGCATCACCCGACGCTCTCGCGTCAGCAGAAGGTAGAGCTCTTCTTCCGTCTCTTCGGGAATTGTGCGGCGATGTTGATGATCGTCCTCAGCCTGCTGCACGTGCCGGTGCTGATCGTGCGATTCAACCAGGGCTTCTTCCACATGCTGGTCTTCGACGTGCCGCTGATGCTCTTCGCGACGCTCTCGGTGGTCAGCTTCTACGCGACAGCGATCCTCTACCGGTACCCGAACGAGAAGTGGCGCCTGTGGATGATTCCGCTGGCGATGTCGGTGGGCATCGGGATGGTCTTCTCGAACACGCGCGCGGTGCTTGAGGCGCTCTTTGGGATTCAATCGAGTTTCGTCCGGACGCCAAAGTACAAGGTCGTCAGCCAGGGGGACAGCTGGTTGCAGGTGGCGCGGAAGTACCGCCGACGCAAGGGATGGCTGCCCTTCCTTGAATTGAGCTTTGCCGGGTACTTCGTCTTCGCCGTCTACTATGCCTTTCGGTCGGAGATCTATGCGACAATCCCTTTTCTGATGATCTTCCTGGTCGGGTATGGGTACATCGGCGGAATGTCGCTGTTACAGGGACAGGTCGAACGGCTGCTCGCCGGATGGCGGCGTCATTGATGGCCAGCGGAAGGGGAGTCCGCGAGGGGAACGGATAGGTCGCAATGTTCTGTACACAATGTGGCAGCAAAAATGAGGACGATCAGGAGAGATGTTGGCGATGCCAGTCGTTGCTGGTGCGCCGACGGCCGACCGATCCAGGGCGGCCGCGCCGAACCGATCCCGTCGCCAGCGAGCCCTGGCCGCCCGCGCCGGAACCCACGGGTGGAACACCCGGCGGCTACGAACCGTACCCGAGTCAATACTCTGGCCAGTCGGCCATTGGCGACAACCGGATCCCCGCGCCCAATGAGGTTGGTCTGATGTCGCCTGCCAGCACCCGCTCGATCGTGGCCATGGTCCTCAGCATTCTCGGGGTCGTCGGATGCGGTCCGTTGACTGGCGTGCCGGGGTTGATCCTCGGTTGGCTCGAGCTGAGAGCGATCCGCGAGGGGCGTGCGCCACAGTCCGGACAGGGATATGCCAAGGTCGGCTTCTATCTCGGAGCGATTCTGACGGTGTTGACGTTCCTCTTCCTGCTCGGCTGGATCTTCCTGGTCGGGATGATCGGATGGGGCGTCATCGAGGGAATGGCGGTCTAGCGAGTTTGACCCATTTGCGGTGCGGAGACGAAGCAATCTTTTGGAGATGCCCACTTGTCGATCCTGACCCTGACGTTGTTCTGTTTAACCCTGGGACCACACAACCATTGGAGGGAGGAGTCCTTGTCCAAGCGAACGAGTTCTGACCCTGCCTTGCAGTCGAGGGCCGAGGCGAGCGGGTACGAGGAGACCAGTCGGTATGAGGATGTGGTCCGATTTCTGGGCGCACTGCAACGGCTGGCGCCCGGAGTCCGTCTCGAGCACTTCGGAAGCACAGCGGAGGGGCGGCCGCTCCCGCTGATGATCCTGGCGGATCCGCCGGTGAGCGATCCGGCGCAGGCGCAGCGTTCGGGAAAGCCGATCGTCTTCGTGATGGCCAACATCCACGCCGGCGAGGTCGAGGGTAAGGAGGCGATGATCCACCTGACGCGGCGCTTGACGATCGGCGACCTGCGGCCGTTGCTCCGCTCGATGGTCCTGCTGGTCGCGCCGATCTACAACGCCGACGGCAATGAACGGATCGACGTCGAGCACCGCACGGCGCAGAACGGGCCCATCGGGGGAGTCGGAACCCGGGAGAATGCGCGCGGATTGGACCTCAATCGTGACTACATGAAATTGGAGTCGGTCGAGGCGCGCGGGCTGGTCTCGGTCTTCAACCGGTGGGATCCGCACCTGACGGTCGACCTCCACACCTCGAACGGGTCCTACCACGGCTACCACCTGACCTACTCTCCAACGCTCAACCCCAACGCCGACCCCCGATTGATCGGCTTCGAACGGAAGCGCATGCTCCCCTCGATCGGGAAGGCCCTGCTCAAGCGGCACCAGTTTCGCAGCTACTACTACGGCAACTTCGCCACCCGGGAGCGGATGGATCGGGAGTCGGAGACGTTCGAATTGCAGCGAACCGGCAAGGCAGCCCAGCCGGATGCCCGCCCGGAGACGCGTATCTGGCGGACCTTCGATCACCGACCGATGTTCGGAAACAACTATGTCGGGCTGCGCAATCGGTTGACGATTCTTTCGGAGGCCTACAGTTACCTCTCTTTCCGGGGTCGGGTGGCGGTGACAGAGGCGTTCGTCGAGGAGATTCTGCGGTATGTCGAGAGTGAGGGCGCGGCGATCGTCGAGCTGATTCGGCAGGTTGACCGGGACGCGAGCTCCGGGAAGAAGCGCCCCCTCGGCGTCGACTTTGCCCTCACCGCGCTGCCCAAACCGGTTCCCATCCTGGTCGGCGAGATCCGCAAGGAGCGCCATCCGAAGACCGGCCGGGAGATGCGACTGATGATCGAGGAGAAGGCGACGCCGATGGTCATGCCTGACTTTGGGACCTTCACCGCGACAAGGACCACCCAGGCGCCGAACGCCTACCTCATTCCCGCTGGCGAGATCGCCGCGAAGCTTCTGCCCAACCTGCGCCAGCACGGAATTCCCGTCGAGACGCTCACCAACGAAGCGGAGGTCAAGGTCGATTCGTTTCTCATCGAGCGGGTCAACAAGGCGACGCGCGTCTTTCAGGGGC
>JBEIJP010000322.1:0-4246 GCA_040380245.1 Acidobacteriota bacterium
GGCCCGTCGTCGGATCGAGCAGTTGCTCGATCGCCACGTTCGGCTCCACCTCTTCGTGCGGGTGCAGGAAGACTGGCGCAATGATCCACGCCTGCTCGACGAACTGGGCATTCAGGAGCAATCGTCATGAAGATCTGGCACGCCATCGAGGTCGAGATCGATCGAACGGCCGAGATGATCGCGACCGCTCACCTCTGGTCCCATCAGACAACTGGAATCGAAGTATCGGAAGACCCGGCGGAACCGGCAAGGGTGACACTCCGCGCCTACTTCGACGCGGCGCCCGGGCTCGATCAGCTGCGCGAGGAGATCCTGCTCAGCCTGCGCCAGCACGGCCACCGCGAGATCGCGCTGCGTCGAATCGAGGCACAGACGATCGCCGATCAGGACTGGCTGGCCGAGTGGAAAAAGGGCTATGAGCCTGTTCCCATTGGATCGCGCCTGCTGATCTGCCCTTCCTGGAAGCGGGATCAGGTCGCCGGAACCGACCGACTGGTGATCGAGATCGACCCGGGGATGGCGTTTGGAACGGGGACCCACGAAACGACCCGCGGCTGTCTGGAAATGATCGAGCGCTACTGGAAGGGCGGGGCGATGCTCGACGTGGGAACGGGAACCGGTATCCTCGCCATGGCGGCGCTGCGACTCCATCCCACCGCACGGGTGATCGGCTTCGACAACGATCCGGAAGCGATCGAGGTGGCTCGGGAGAACGCCGAGCACAATGGATTGGGCGAGGCACTCGATCTGGAGGTCAATCGGCTGGACGCTTACCAGGGGGAGACCTTCGACCTGATCGTCGCCAACCTGACCGCCGATGTCATCGAGCCCCTCGCGCCGCTCTTTCCTGGTCTGCTGGCTCCGGGCGGGCGGCTCGTTGTCTCCGGCATCCTGCGGACGCAGGAAGAGTCTGTCGGAGAGGCGCTGCGAAAGGTGGGCCTGGTCTGCGACAGTACCCGGCCGGACGGGGAGTGGGTGACCATGGCCTGGCGCGGCGCGGAAGATCAGGGAGCATAGCCTTGAAAGGCAAGGGAAACAGCAAGGGGCGGCATCGGTTCGTCTTGCCGGGAGCCTTCTTCTCCTCTTCCGAAGAGATGGAGCTGTCGGCCGAAGAGTCTCACCACCTGGCCCACGTCCTGCGGCTCCGCGAGGGAGCGCAGGTTCAGGTCTTTGACGGAGCCGGGCAGGAGTGGCTCGGCGAGGTGGTCGAAGCGAACCCTCGTCGCACCCGCCTGCGCCTTCTCGCCCCCTTGACGTATCCCGTCGACTCGCCGCTCTGCCTGACCCTGGCAGTGTCCTTGCTGAAAGGCGAAAAGTTCGACTGGGTGCTCCAGAAAGCCACGGAGCTTGGCGTCTCCCGAATCGTCCCCTTGATGACAGACCACTGTGAGTGGCGTCGGAGTGATGAAGGAACAGCAGGGCGCTCGGCACGCTGGCAGCGGATCACCCTGGAGGCGGCCAAGCAGTGTGGCCGCCGGACCTGTGTCGAGGTCTCCCCTCCGACCCTCTTCGCGGACCTCTGCGCCTCGCGGGCCGGAGAACCAGACACGACCCTTCTCCTTACCGAACGGGGAGGGCGCTCCTGGAAGGAGGTGGCGACGCGGCTCGGAACCGTTTCCCGCCTGACCGTGATCATCGGCCCGGAAGGCGGGTGGAGCGACGCGGAGCATGCCCTCACGGAAAAGGCTGGCTTCCCCCACCTCCATCTTGGCCCGCGGATCCTGCGGGCGGAGACGGCGGCCATCTCCGCAGTCACTTTCGCGCAACTGGTCTTTGGGGACTTGACCGCCGCGCCCCACTCGTCGGAGTCTCCAGACGGAAGCACGTCCTGAACCGGGCGGCTGCCCGTGGGGGCCTGGGACGTCCCTCCACTCGATGTGGTATGATCCCGCCTATGAACAACCAACCAATGGGACAGGCGACACTTGGAGGAGGCTGCTTCTGGTGCCTCGAGGCGGTCTACCTCGACCTGGTGGGCGTCACCAACGTCGTCTCCGGGTACGCCGGCGGACACGTGGAGAACCCAACCTACCAGGAGGTCTGCCTGGAGACGACAGGCCACGCCGAGGTCGTCCAGATTGAATTCGACCCGGCACTTCTCTCCTACCGAGAGATCCTCGAGGTCTTCTTCACGATTCACGACCCGACGACCTACCATCGGCAGGGAGCCGATGTCGGCAGCCAGTATCGGTCCGTCATCTTCTACCACGATCCGGAGCAGGAGCGGATCGCCCGCGAGTTGATCCTGACCTTGAACGCTTCCGGCAAGTGGTCTTCCCCGTTGGTGACAGAGGTCCTCCCCTTGCCGCGGTTCTTCCCGGCGGAGGAGTACCATCAACGGTACTTTGAGCGCCACCCCTTTCAACCTTACTGCCTGATGGTGGTCCGCCCGAAAGTGGGCGCCTTTCGATCCAAGTTCCCAGATCGGGTGCGAAAGGACTGACCGACCGACCCGGCGAGGGTCAGCGCGCCCCGGCGACCACCTCGGCAAAGACCTCTCTCGTCTGCCGCATCGCCCGATCGAGAGTGAAGTGGCGCGACCGAAGCAGCGAGGCCCTGGCGAGCTGCTCGGCCCGTGCGTCATCCTGGAGCACTTCGAGCATCGCCCGTGCCAGATCGTCCGGGTCTTGGGGTTCAAAGTAGCTGGCCGCCTCGCCGGCGATCTCTGGCAACGCGCTGATCCTGGCGGCAACGATCGGGAGCCCGAGCGCCATCGCCTCCAGCAACGGATACGAGCAGGTCTCGGCCAGCGATGGCATGACAAAGAGACGGGCCCGTCGATAGATCGACTTGAGTTCTTCGCGTGGGCAACCAGGCAGAATCCGAACCCGGTCCCGCAGGTGGCAGCGGTCAATCGCCTGCCTCACCTCCCGAACATAGGCCCGATCGACCAGTTCCCCGACCAGGAGGAGCTGCACCGTAGGCGCGACGGCCGCCACCGTCGCGAACGCCTCGATCAATCGCACCAGATTCTTGTACCGGTGAAAATGGGAGACGCAGAGGAGGTACGGTGGAGCATCGGCGCCGGGATCTTCCTCGCCGCGGACGGATGGCGCTGGCTGCCAGTCGATTCCGTGAGGGATGACCGTCAGCGTGGTCCGGACATCGGGAAAGACCGTGTGAATCAATTGCGCGGTATCTTCCGAAAAGACAATCGCCCGGTCTGACTGCTGAAGAGATCGGTGGAGTGACCGCCGCAACGCGAGGAGTCGAAGCCGCAAGGGAAAGAGGGGCTCCTCGCTGATCAGCTCCGCCCGTAAGGGCATGGAGTTGTGCACCGCCATGACAGTTTTCCAGGAGCGGTCGGGCTGAGCCGGGACCTCACCGCTGTTGGAGAAGAAGAGGTCCGGTCGCCAACGCTCCAGCCAGCGTGGCAGGGCCCAGCGCCGCCAGAGGGTCCGCCAGACTCCGGGAGGGATTCCGGGAAGGGCGAGAAAAGAGGGAAACCGGACCGCATGGTATTGGACCCGGGTCCGTGGGGAGTCACGCCGAGTCCCCGGTGGGTCATCGACGTGCAGGATCAAGAGCTCTTTCGCGGTTCCCTCAGCCACGAGAGAGTCGATCAGCGCGTCGAGGTAGACGCCTCCTCCGCTGACGGCCGCGGTGCCATCGATCAGAATCCTCACCCCTTCCCTCCCATTGATTCTTACCGTCCCCCAGGTTCCTGCCTGCGTCTTCTGCGGATCAACCGAAGACGACCATCGTCTTCCTTTTCACCTGTTCCATTGTCCAGGATCTGCTGATCCGGGTCCACGCCCACACAGTGGCCACCCGGGTCAAAAAGAGAGCGACTCGGACCAACCCCGTCGGGGTTGAACCGGTCATCACCAAAGTGGTTGTCTTCCTCCCAGGAATGGTAGTATACGATGCGATTCGCAGCCCCACGGCCCGGGACGTGCCAGAAGAAAAGGACAACCTTGCGCACTGCCCCCACCGCCCCTGCTGATTCCTTTGCTGGTTCCTTTGCTGGTTCCTTTGCTGATTCCTTTGCTGATTATGGATATTGACATCCGACAACTGGTTCTTCTTCTGATCGCCATCGCCGTACCGCTCATGCTGATCTGGCGTCGCCAGTCTCGATTCCTGGTGGCGTGGGTCTGTTTCACCTTCTTCGTCCAGATCTTCGACACGGTCATTCTGACCAATCTGCCGGCAGGTCGCATTGTCGGACTGCTCTTTCTACCCAACGCGATCCGCACGGTTCAGCATTGGGTGAGGCTGCGACCCATCCAGGGGTGGCTGCTCA
>JBEIJP010000323.1:0-4243 GCA_040380245.1 Acidobacteriota bacterium
CGGAGCGGCGACGCAGATCGCGATCAACGGAGGGAACGGCCAGACGGCGACGGTGGGGACTGGCGTGGCGACGGCTCCAAGCGTCATTGTGCGGGATATTCTGAACAACTCCGTTTCGGGGGTTATGGTGATGTTTGCGGTGGCGACCGGAAGTGGAAGCGTCATCGGAGAGAATGCGACAACCAACGCAAGCGGCATTGCCACGGTTGGTAGCTGGACTCTCGGTGCGATCGCTGGCGGCAACACGCTGACGGCGACCAGTTCGGGATTGACCGAGTTGCCAGAGACCTTCACCAGCGGGGTCGCCACGGTTGGTGGTTGGGACCTCGGCGCGACCGCAGGCGCCAATATGCAGATGACGACCAGTGCAGGACTGACCGGGTCGCCAGTGACCTTCACCGCGACGGGAACTCTGTCACCGCTGATGGCCTCTATGCAAGTAGAGGGCGCAGCGGTGCCGGGCGGTCTGCTAACGATCAGAATGACCATCGCTAACAGCTCGGGTGGGGGGGCCTCTGCTGGGATTGCCATAACGATCCCGGCTGGACTGAGAGTGCTTTCCTGCAGCTATCCGACCGGGACGTGCGTGTTTGGCGCGGTGCCAGTCACCTGGACCGGGACGATTCCTGGAAACAGCAGCGTGACCATCAGTTATCTGGTACAGGCGAGCGCGCTGGCGACCAGTGGCACACAGTACCAGCTCACCTCGACGATCAATGGGTTTCCAGGGCCCAGCACGACAGTGACGATCAGTGCGTCCCCGGTTGGCCCCGGAGACCCAGTGGGGTTGGTGCTGGGACAAGCGGCGGGGCAGAAGCCGGGGAGCGTCCTGATCTACAACCTCTATTCGTCGGGGTTCAACCCGACGACGAACGATTCGAGGATCTCGATCACCAACACCAGCCCGAGCCGGAGGGCGTACGTCCACTTCTTCTTCATCGATGGCTCGAACTGTTCGGTGGCGGACATGACGATCACGTTGACCGCTAATCAGACGACGAGCTTCCTGGCGAGTGATTTCGATCCCGGGGTGACGGGGTACCTGATCGCCGTGGCGACGGATGCCAACGGCTGCCCAGCGATCCAGAACGACCTGATCGGGGAGAGTCTGGTCAAACTGGAGAGCGGACATCGCGCGACGCTGCCGGCGCTGGGAGTCTCGGCGCTCGGCCTGGGAGGGCCGACGTGCGACCCCAACGCGACGACGGCGACACTGGCTTTCGACGGATTGAGCTACAACGCCCTGCCGCGGATTTTGGCGATCAGCGGGCTCTCGTCGATCGCCAATGGGTACAGCTCGCTGCTGGTCGTCAACCGTGTCGGAGGGAATCTCGGAATCGGAGTAGAGACCCAGGGAACCGGAGCAGACAGGCAGGGATTGCTCTTCGGGCTGCTCTATGACGACCAGGAGGCATCGCAGAGCTTCACCCTGACGAGTATCGTCTGCCAGCTGCGAGGAGTCCTGGGCAACAACTTCCCACGGACAGTGCCGCGTTACTCGACGGTCATTCCGGCGGGGAGAACGGGTTGGATGCGGTTCGCGGCTGTCGCCGACGAGGCGATCACCGGCGCGCTGCTGGTCGAGGCCCAGAATGGGTTGGGAGGTGGCCACAACCTGCACCACTTGACGACGACGAGCTCGGCGACGCTGACGATCCCAGTCTATCCGGCGCGATAGGCCTCAGAGGCCCCCTCCCCCAGCCCCTCCCAGGGGAGATTGCTTAGAAAGTTGCGAAGAGAGGAGGATGAGAAGTAAATTGATGGCACCGCGATTAGGTTGAGGAGGACGCGATGCTTAAAAAAAACTACGATCAGCCTCCGTCTGATTTTGATCAGCAGGTCTTCGAGAAACTGGTGCCTGCAGATCATTATTTGAGGCGGCTCAAGGCCGCGGTCGACTTTATGCGCTGCCGGGCCTTGGTTGCCGATTGCTATTCTCCGAATATGGGACGTGGCGCGATCGATCCCGTTCGCTTGATCAAACTGTTGCTCCTGCAATTTCACTATGGGCTGTCGGATGATCGGGTGATTGCCGAGGCCCAGGTGAATGTGGCGTTCCGCTTCTTCCTCGATCTCTCGATGGAAGGGACCTTGCCTGAGCCGAGCCTCCTGTCGCAATTTCGAACGCGATTGGGGGATGAACGGTTCGCTCTCCTCTTCCAGGAGATCCTGGCTCAGGCGCGCGCCGCCGGGCTGGTCAAGGATCGCCTGCGACTGAAAGACGCGACGCACGTCATCGCTAACATTGCGGTTCCGGCGACCATTCAACTGGTGGCCCAAATCCGTACCCAGCTTCTCGATGCGGCAGAGGTCTTCGCTGCGGATGAAGTCGCCGCCCATCGACAACACGCGGTAGACCTTCGTCAAATGACGGCGGATCTCAAGAACGAAGTCCGATTGTTACGTCGTATCGAGCATTTACGTGAATTAGTTGCCTGGAGTGATCAATGGAGTGCCCGGTTGGCAAACGCTTCGCCCCGCCTCTGCACACCGGTACAGCAAGAGAAATTTGAAGAGGCACTGAAACTCGCGCACAAAATTCTCAAAGACCGGGAAGCGGGCGCTACCGACAAAGTCGTCTCCTTGACGGATCCAGAAGCGCGGCGCAACAAGCACGGGCAGTACTACGACGGGTACCTGCTGGACGTCAGTCTCGACGCCGATTCAGAGTTGATCTGTGGGGTTGACGTTCTCCCCTCGAATGCAGACGAGGCCGCCAACACGGTCTCCCTGATCGAGCAGGAAGAACGGGCGCACCAGAATGACATTGAGTCCGTCTCCTTGGACGGGATCGGCTACAACGGAATCGTCCTCAAAAAATTGAGCGACGACGTGGATGGTCCACAGGTGACGGTCTACGTTCCAGTCAAAGAACTGTTGCCCCAATATCCAGATCTGTTTCAACCAGACGATTTTCTCCTTAATGAAACGAAAGAGTCACTGACTTGTCCGCAGGGAAAAGTCAGTCGAACTCGCTGCCGCGACCGAAGAGACCACGGATACGTTTTTCAATTCAAAGCATCAGACTGCCGCAATTGCCCGTTGCGGAATCAATGTTTGGCGCCAGGGAATCAGAACGGGCGTCGAGTGAAAAAGAACGATTTTCAATCGCAGTATGAGGCTGCGAAAAAACTTGCGACGACAGAAGAGTACAAACAGGTACGTAAACAACATCCTCGAATTGAAAGGAAGTTGAACGAGCTGGTTCGTTGGCACGATGGGCGCCGTGTCCGATATCGGGGACGACATCGGGTCAAAATTCAGTACCTGCTGCTCGCTGTCGTCGTCAATTGCAAACGGATTACTCGCCTTCTCACAGCTGCCCCCATCCCGCAGCCTGCTTGAGGTGCGGGTGGGGCAGGAGGTCGGAGACTGCCCTGCCACCTACTTTTTAAGCAATCTCAGCCAGGAGGGGGGATTTGAGGGCTATTTTTGAAGGTTGAAGGTAGTGGCCCTTTCCGAGCCGGGAGGGGGTTGGCAGAGAGCAGGGCAATCGCACGATACCTTCTCGGACGTTGGTCGCTGGTTGGCCCGGTCCACTTTTGGATCTTCCTCTCCGTGAGTCGTTACCCGGGAGGGGGCGCCCGGTTCAGTTGCGCCGCAGTTCTCCCTCGACGAAGGTGACCTGCCGTACGAGCCGCCCCCGCGAGTCCCAGGAGAAGGCGGGTCCTTCGGCGCGCCCGTTGCGCCAGCCGGACTCAAGGCGCTTGCGTCCGTTCGGCCAGAAGTGGGTCCAGCGCGAACGGGCTGCGGGTTGATGGTCCCACGTCCAGCGCAGCGCTCCCGTCGCGCTGCGGAAGACCTCCCGTCCAACACGCCTCCCCTCCTGCCAGGTCGCCTCGTACTCTTTCCGGCCATCGGCGGAGTACCAGATCTCCGGACCGTGCAGCTGGTAGCGTCCATCGGCGGCGAGGCGAGCGTGGCGAAGGCGGCGCAGCCGCCCCTGACCGTCGACCTCGCGCTCCTCTGGCAGCGCCCGGGGCGTCCCGGCCGTCGGCGCGCCGGTCTCTCCGCCGAGAATCCAGGCCTCGTTGAGTTCGAAGTGCTGTGCTGGCTGGTTCATCGTCGAGATGAGGTGGATGACGCCGTTCGGGGCCTGTTTGGCGACGCTGTAGCCGAGCGTTCCGGCGGTGTTGCCGGAGACGTGGCCCTGGTAATCGGGGAGCACCTGTGAGCGGTGGCGCAGCGCGCCCGCCAGGCGACGGATCTTCCACGTCTCGCCCTCGTCTTCGGAGAGGGCGAC
>JBEIJP010000324.1:0-4241 GCA_040380245.1 Acidobacteriota bacterium
GCTGACGACGACCCTCTACACCATGTTCGGGGGCGTGCAGGCCGTCACCTGGACCGATGTCAAACAGATGGTCGTCATCTTCGTCGGCCTGGCGGTCATTCTCTTCGTCATTCTGGGTCAGCTGCCGGAGCAGCTCACCCTTGGCCAGGCGGTGACCCTGGCCGGAGAGACCGGCCGGATGAAGATGGTCGATCCCCGCTTCGACCTGAACGAGACCTACACCCTCTGGTCTGGATTGATTGGGGGCTTCTTCCTCGCGCTCTCCTATTTCGGATGCGATCAGAGCCAGGTACAGCGCTTCCTGACTGCCCGATCGGTCAGCGAAGGCCGCTGGTCCCTCCTCATGAGCGCGTTTGTCAAGATCCCGATGCAGGTCTTGATTCTCTTCATCGGGGTGCTCGTCTTCCTCTTCTACCAGTTTGTTCAGCCGCCACTGCTCTTCAAGGCCGACGACCGGGCGCGGATTGCGGGGCAGCCCGCCTACCAGCAACTGGAGCGGGAGTTCGGGCAGGCCTTCGAAACGCGTCGGCAGGCGGCGCTGGCGCTGGCGGAGGGAGAAGCGGGAGGGCGTCAGCGCTTTGACAACGCCTCGACCGAGGTCGAGCGTCTGCGGAAGGAGGCTGTCGCCCTGGTGCAGAAAGAGACGGGCAAGCCCTTCAACGACGTCAACTATGTCTTTCCAACGTTTGTCACGGAGCATGCCCCGATCGGAGTCATCGGATTGATCATCGCGGCGATCTTCGCGGCGGCGATGTCGTCCGTCTCGGCGGAGCTGGCGGCACTCTCGACAGCGACGGTGATCGACTTCTACCGCCGCCATTTCCGCCCCGGCGCCCCGGATCGCCATTACCTCTTTGTCTCGAAGCTCTCGACAGGGGCCTGGGGCATCTTTGCCTGTCTGGTGGCGCTGCAGGCAGGGCGGCTCGGGTCGCTGATCGAAGTGGTCAACAAGTTTGGGTCCTATTTTTATGGATCGCTGCTGGGAGTCTTCGTCCTGGCGATCGGGACGCGTCGGACGAATGGGCATGGCGCCTTTGCTGGATTGCTGGCGGGGATAGCGACGGTGGCGGTGGTCGCCAACACTACCCGGATCAGTTTTTTGTGGTACAACGTAGTCGGCTGTGTGGCGGTGGTCCTGGTCGGCATCGTCGTCAGTCGATTGACTGGCGGTGCGCAACCGATCGTTGCGACCCAGCCGGAGCAGTCAAGCTAGCGTCGATTGCCCAGGGGAGCCTCGATAAAGTGTCGCGGGAGGTCTTCCCAAAACCAAAAGGGAAGGACTGGAGGCGCCAGTCAGATCTGGTCTGGAGAGGAGATGAGGGCGGATGGAGAGCAAGTCTCAGAAGAATCGAAGTGGGGTGGGAAGGGAATCGATCCGAGCTGGACGTGGGCTCGTCAGGCTTCTCCTGCTCCTGGTGGCCGCGCTGACGGCCGGGCTGGCGATTGGGCTCCCCGGGCCGGGCCGTTTCGAATGGGCCACCCGCGCGGTCCTGGCCGACACGCGCCCTTCGGCGGAAGATCGGGGGATCTCCGGTCTGATTCTGGCCCTCCGCCGGCTGCCAACGATCGCCAGTGTGCTCCATACGGCGGCCCACCCCGACGATGAGAGCACGGAGCTGCTCGCCTACCTCGCTCGCGGAGAGGGGGCTCGTGTCGCCTACCTCTCGCTCAATCGGGGCGAGGGAGGCCAGAACGGCATCGGCCCGGAGCTCTGGGAGAACCTCGGCGTCATTCGGACCGAGGAGCTGCTCGCCGCTCGCAAACTGGATGGCGCGGAGCAGTACTTCACCCGAGCCTTCGATTTCGGCTTCACCCGATCCCCGGAGGAGACCTACCAGAAGTGGAATCGGGAGGAGATCCTGGAAGATATGGTGCGGGTCATCCGGACGATGCGCCCGCTGGTGGTGGTCAGCGGCTTCACCGGAACGCCGCGCGACGGTCACGGCCAGCATCAGGTCGCGGGCCTGCTCACCCCGGAGGCCATTCGGGCTGCCGCCGATCCAGCCCGCTTCCCGAATCTCGTGCGGGAGGGGTTGCAACCCTGGCGGGTGCTCAAGGTCTACGGCCGCGTCTGGGGGGGATGCGAAGCCGACTGTGCCGAGTTTGACGTCGGGGTCTTCGATCCGATTCTTGGGCGCTCCTATGCCGAGCTGGCCGCTGATGGCCGGAGCCGACACCGCTCCCAGGACTTTGGGATGATCCAGCCGCGGGGGAGCCAGGTCCGATCTTTCCCCCGTTGGCAATCGCAGGTGACCGGCTCCGGCCGCGAGCGGTCGCTCTTCGAGGGGATCGAGACCCGCCTGGTCGGGGCGGCCCGACTGGCTGGCCCGGAAGGGGAGTCCCTCCTCCCCGCGTTGACCAGGGTGCAATCGCTGGCGGACCGCGCCGTCTCCGAACTGGACGTCCGTCGGCCGGAGGGGATCGCGCCCCATCTGGCGAGTGGATTGCGGGAAGTACGCGCGCTGCGGCAGAGGGTCGATGGCTTCTCAGACCCGGTGGCCAGGGCCAGCGTGGCCATGATCCTGCAGCGCAAGGAGCGCGAGTTTTCAGAAGCCTTGGTCAGATCCCTGGGAGTGGTGGTCGACGCGCTGAGCAACACGGAGATCGTCACCCCCGGCGAACCGGTCGAGGTGGCGACGCACCTCTATTTCGGACGGAGCGATCGTGGGGCGGTTGCTCCCGAGGCGAGCCTGCTCGTTCCCGCCGGATGGTCGGTCGCGACGGTCACCGCGGCGGCCGAGCAACCCTCCTCCGGGATGGCGATGCTGCGCGGGCGGGAGGCTCCAGACCACGTTGTCCGCTTTCGCGCCCAGGTTCCCCTGGGAGCCCCTCCGACCCAGCCCTACTGGCTGGCCCAGCCGCGCACCCGCGACCAGTTCGACTGGACGCCGGAGATGCCGCTCAACCAGCCGTTCAATCCGCCAGTCGCCACCGCCAGGCTGGAGCTCACCCTGGCCGGGGAGCGGGTCGTCATCGAGCAGCCAGTCGAGTTCCGCTTTGCCGATAAGACGTTCGGAGAGATCCGCCGGGGCCTCAAGGTTGCCCCGGCCCTGACCCTCACCGTCACTCCGACCATGCTCGTGCTGCCCGCGGGAAGCTCCCAGCGGACACGCGAGATCTCGGTCGAGATCACCCACAATGGGCGTCAACCACTGGACGGCGCGGCCCGTCTCGCGGTCCCCGCCGGCTGGCAGGTCGAGTCTGACCCGCGCCCGCTTCGCTTTACCCGCCAGGGGGAGAAGACCTCTCGTCTCTTCCGGGTGACGCCCCCCCCCGGGGTGACCGGATCTTTCGATCTGCAGGCCGAGGCGGAAGCTCGTGGGCAACGCTTCACCATCGGCTACACGCCTATCTCTTATCCCCACATCGAGACCCATCTGGTCTACCGTCCCGCTCGCACGCAGCTGCGTCTCTTCGACGTGGAGGTCGCTTCGGGGTTGCGGGTCGGGTATGTCATGGGGAGTGGCGATGAAGGGCCCCAGATCCTTGAGCAACTCGGGGTCGACGTCCGCCTGATCAGCCCAACTGAGCTGGCGTCTGGCGATCTCTCCGCCTACCACACCATCGTCCTTGGGATCCGCGTCTACGAAGTCAACGAGCACGTCATCGCCAACAACAACCGCCTCCTCGACTATGTCGCCAATGGCGGAACCCTCATTGTCCAGTACAACAAGGAAGAGTACAGCCGCGGCCAGTTCGCTCCCTTCCCCATCCAGATGCAGCGAGGCGTCCGCGTGACGGATGAACGTGCTCCCGTGACGCTGCTTGTCCCGGACCACCCCCTCTTCCAATCTCCCAACCGGATTGGCCCTGCCGACTGGGAGGGTTGGGTGCAGGAACGCGGGCTCTACTTTCTGAGTGAATGGGATTCGCGTTATACCCCCCTCCTCGCCGCTCCGGACGACACGGGGACTCTCCAGCGGGGCGGGCAGCTGATCGCGTCCTACGGAAAGGGGCACTACGTCTTTACCGCGTACGCCTGGTTTCGCCAGTTTCCCGCGGGGGTACCGGGCCCGTTGCGTCTCTTTGCCAATCTGGTCAGCCTACCGAAAACGATGCGTGGACCAGCCGCTACCCAGTAACATCACGAAGAGGAGAGGTTGAGATGAGACAACGATTGGGATTTTCCCTGAGACCGAGGCACACCCGTTCTGGATGTTGGGTCAGCGTCTGGCCCTTGCTCTTCCTGCTGGTGATGATGGGATGTCGCCAGGAGAAGACGGTGATGGATCGGGTCGATA
>JBEIJP010000325.1:0-4230 GCA_040380245.1 Acidobacteriota bacterium
AGTAGGTTGGTTGCCAGTCGTATCGGTATCCGCGCGCGACCAGGAGGACCTCGCTCGATCCATCGGGGCGCGTCAGCTTGACCTCGATCGAGCTCGCGTAGGGGAAGAGAAGTGGACGGAGCCCGATCGCTTGTCGATCCTGTCGGATCTCCTCGTTGAAGGAGAGGCGCCGCTGTCGCTCTCCGGGTGGGAGCGTGGTTGCCTGAGATCCCGCCAGAAGTCGATGGCCGACGGCGAGGGGCGGTGTCGCCTGACGCGACGCGTGCCATCCCAGGCGGCTCTGATCGGTCGTCTCCCGGTCGATTCCGCGGTAGCGCAGGCGTAAGACCACGCGGGCTGCGGTTGGCAGGCGGTAGCCCATCCCTGGAGGCAGGGGGGTCGAGACGGCGCCAGGAACCCAGTTCCCGATCGGCGCCAGGCGCCCGGATGGCCAGGCGCAGGGATTCCCGGCGGCTCGGCCCTCCGGGACCAGGTAGTAGTCAGCACGGGAGAGGACCTCTCGGTTTCCCGGTTGGAAATCGAACCGCTCGACCCAGACGGGGGTCGGGTTGCCCACCTTGAGCACCACGCAACGGTCGACCGCGGCCTCTCCTGCCGGAATGCGGATCACGTCGGGAACTTGCAGCCAGCGATCTGGCTCTTTGCCGTCGACCCACTCCCCGCGAAGCCGGGAACGAATCGCGGCCTGCGGGTAGTCCTTCTCGTCCCCCTTGGGGGCGCCCCCTTCGATCCAGGAGAGGAGCAGCTCCTGCTCACGCTGAGTCAGAGAGTAGGGGTTCCGGAACTCCCCATAGCCTTTGACGACCTGAAAGGGGACCATCCGGTGCTCGAGCACCTCTTCCTTGATCGCCTTGGCCCAGGGACGCGCCTGCCGGTAGGTCGTGAGGGGGATGTCCGCTTTGATGTGGCCCGGACTGTGGCAGGCGAGGCAGTTCCGGTCGAGAATCCGGATGATCTCCCGGTTGAACATGACCTGCGTAGTGATCGGCTGGTGAGCCGTCCCGGTGGGAATCGACCCCGCGAGGATGGCTCCAAAGACCGCTCCACCCCAGCCCAGGAGGCGGCGCCGCGTCCGCGGGCGTCGTTCCCCTCCTGGCCTCGCCTCTCCTCCCCACAACCTCATTCAGCTCCCTTTACTTCCCCCCCGTCCCGCCTGCTCCACCCGTTGCGGTGGCCGGGCCGGCCGGGGTCGGCTGGTCGAAGTAGTAGGTGAGCCACCCGATCATCATCTCTTCCCAGGTCTGCTCGCCCCAGCGCACCTCAATCGATGGATCCGGGTTGAACCGGTTCCCCTTCGAGTTGTCGAAGTGGGCGACACACTCGATCTTCGTCCCTTTGGGAATGGCGATCGGCTCGCGCGGAACATAGTAGGTCTGCCAGTTGAAGTCGTAGCGGGGAACCTGCAGGAGGATCCGCTCGCTTCCGTCAGGCGCGATCGCCTTGATCGTGAAGTCCTTCCCCCGCAGGTGCATGTGCGGCATCAAGCTGACGATGTGCGCGTCCTCCCGAAAGGTGTAGAAGGACTTGACCTCGTGATGGTCCGCGCCAGGCGGAATACGGAATCCCGTGTTGAGCACCGGACGCGTCGAAAGGGGATGGCGCGGCGGCTCCTTGGCATACTTCAGCCCAATCGTCGTCACATCCTTCGTCTCGGCGCCATTCGGAGTGTAGTGCATCTGGAACCGCAGTTTGGCGCCCGCCGGGACCTTCTTCGCCATCCCCTCCCGCATCACCGTCGGCTGCTCTCCAGGCGCATAGCCGGCCAGCAGGTTGCCCTCTGCCCGTGACGGGTTCTTCGGATCGACGATGTAGACGATCACGTGGTGGAGCGCCGCCCGACCGGTGCTGCGGATCTCGGCGGCCGTGATCCAGTGGTCCTCGCGGAAGTTGGTGTCGACCAGCAGGTACTTGTAGGGCACCACCCCCGTCGCCGGGACGATCTGCTCGGGGATGGAGAAGGTCTCATCCGGCAGCCCGATGTTCCAGCCGGCGACGTAGGTCGGCGCCGGCGGCAGATCCTTCGGCGAACCCTCCTTTGCTCCCCCATCGACCCAGGCGACGATCGTCTCGATCTCCTTCTCGCTCAACCGACGGTTGTTGATCCAATCCCCGTGGTTCGGATCGGCGTGCCAGGGCGGCATCTCCCGGCTGACGACGCTCGACCGGATCGACTTGGCCCAGGGCCGTACCTCGCGGTAGCTTATCACCGAGAACGGGCCGATCTCCCCCTGCCGATGGCACTCGGCGCAGCTCTTGAAGAAGATCGGGGCCACGTCCTTGCTGTAGGTCACGGCGCGGACCGCCGGTTTCGCCTCACTCGGGCGGTGGGCCCAATGGCCCACCCCGAAGACGGTCCCGACGAGCACCAACAGCCAGACTCCCTGTCGGGCAAGGCTCCCCGAGGAGAATCGTCCACCTGCATCGTTCTTCTGAAAGTTCATCGCTCTCTCCTTGCGATTCGTCCCGTTGCGGGAAGAGGCTGGCTACTGGCGCGCGACCTCTTTCAGCCGCCTTGCCCGGACAGGCTGCCCTCCCTGCTCCATGACCATCTCGATCACCTCGCCCTGCGCATCCCGGACAAAGGTGGTCCGCGCCGCCGACTCCTGCGAGAAGAAGGTCGTCTCGTTCTCCGGATAGATCTCCCGCTTGCTGAAGAGCCCGCGTCCGACGACGAGGCCCGCCCCCTTCCGCGTGATCGTCAGAACGGTGTTGGCATCGAGCTGGTAGCGACCGACGTAGGCGTCGAGGGTACGATCGTCGAGCCGTGCGACGGAGGGCTTGACGACGACATAGTCCATGAAGCCAAGCATCATCTCGTCGTAGGTCGGCTCGCCATATCGAACATCCTTGGTCGGGTCCGGGTTGAACTTGTTCTTCGCGGAGTTGTCGAACCAGCCGGTGACCATCAGGCGGCTTCCCGCCGGCAACCGCTTGGGCGTAGTCAGCTCATAGTTGGTCTGCCAGGCGAAGCTGTAGTTCGGGACGTAGAGCAGGACTTCACTCTTGCCGTCCGGGTAGATCGCCTTGTACTCCATCGCCTTGCCGCGCAGGTGCATGTGCGGCATCAATCCGTAGAGGATCGTCTCCTCTCGCAGGGTCGAGCAGGCCGTCACCCGATGGTTCTCCGCTCCGGCCGGAATCCGGAAGAGCATATTCCCCACCGATCGGGTCCGGACGAGCTGCTTCGGCTCCTCCTTGGCGAAGACCAGCCCGACCATCGACCGGTCCTTCTCGACATCGTCCCCGCCCAGCGTCTGGTTCGAGTAGTGGATCTGGAAGCGGATCGTCGCGCCGGCCGGCACCTTCTTGGCTGTCCCGGGCTCCCAGATGTCGACGTTGCGTCCTGGCGCATAGCCCGCGAGGATGCTGTCCTCCCCACCGCCTGAGCGCCGCTCGTTGCCCGGCGCACACCCGTCGTCGATGACCGGCTGATCGCTCTTCAGCCGCATCAGGTAGCCATCCCGGTAGAAGGGAGAGTTCTTGAGCGCCGACTCCATCGCCTTGAACCGCTGCTCGGTGGTCAGCTTCGCCATGGTCGGTCCGCCCGGCGGCACGATGAAGGCGATGATGTGATGGACAATCTTCCGATTCCCCGGCCGCGCCTCCGCCATGCGGATGTACTTGTCCTCGGTGAAGTTGGTCGGCACGTCGAAGTACTGGTACTCGTCCGCTCCTGCCTTGTAGACGTGCTCTTCCGGGATCGTCAGCACGACATCCGGCTCCCCAATCCCCCAACCCGTCGTGAAGGCCGGCGCTGCCGGAAGATCGCGGGCCTCTCCCTCCACCGCGCCGCCATCCACCCAGGCGACGATCGTCGCCAGCTCCTTGTCGGTCAGCGAGCGGTTGTTCCGGAACTCCCCGTGGTGCGGATCGGCATGCCACGGCGGCATCTCCCGCTGCAGCACCTGCTTCCGAATCGACTTGACCCACGGGCGGACCTCCTTGTAGGTCAGCGTCGAGAACGGCGCGCTCTCCCCCGGACGATGACACTCCGCGCACTTCTGATGAAAGATCGGCGCCACATCCCGGTTGAAGGTCACTTTGGCCGGCCCCGACGCCGTTCCCACTCCCAGACCCGTCCATAACACGACCATCCCAATCCCGATCAGCCCTCCTCCGACAATCCATCGCTTCACTTGCATCGTACCCTTCTCCTTCTCTCGCTGGTTGGCTCTTTGCCTGACCGGTCGGTCAGGGGTGATCCGGATTTCACAGGGATCTCGTGACGGG
>JBEIJP010000326.1:0-4227 GCA_040380245.1 Acidobacteriota bacterium
CGAGGTCGACGCCCAGGAAGAGGACGATCCCCGTCCACCAGCGATCCGGAATCAGCCCGGGCCCCCAGCTCCGCACCTTCTCCAGCGCGGTGAGGATGAAGAGGGACTTGCCGACGACCCCGCACAACAACTGCATCGAGACCAGTGAGTAGTTGACGAGAGAGTCCGGTAGATGGTACTTCCGCTCTCCCCGCCTTTCCCAAAACCTCCATTCGAGCAGCATGCAGACGGCGAAGAGGCTGAAGGCAATCGCGACGATGATCCAGTCTTCTCTATCCATCCAGATGATCCCCCCAAGCCCTCTCAGGCTTTCGCGACCTCGACCAGCGTATCATAGAAGGTCGCCGCCGCTCCCAGGTCGGTCAACGACTGGGACGTCAGCTGATTGGCGTTCTGTCCATCGGGCGTCAGCTTGCGCCACCAGATCGAGAGGGCGATGACCACTCCCGGTCGTGCCTTAGTCGTCACCCGCGCCCGCAAGCGCAGGCTCCCCCGGTCGTTGAAGGCATGCACCAAGTCCCCGTCGACGATGCCTCGCGCCGCCGCGTCCTCCGGGTGCAGGTCGAGGCGCGGCTCCTTCTCGGCTTTGAGGAAGCTCGGCAGGTTGGCAAAGCTCGAATTGAGGAAGTTGTGCGCCGGCGGTGAGAGAAAGGTCAGTGGGTAGCGAGCGGCCAGCGCCGGGTCGTTCTCGGCCGATTCCCGCGGGGGAACATAGGCGGGCAGCGGATCGATCCCCTGCTCCGCCAGCGTCTGACTGAAGAACTCGCAGCGCCCCGACGGAGTCGGAAAGCCCCCCTCGGCAAAGGGGGCAAATCGCTCCGGCACCGCCAGGCGCATCCAGCCCCGTTCCTGCAGGGCCTGGTAGGTGATCCCGGCCATCCGCGGATCGGAGGAGTTGACCGCCTGCTCGATCAGATCCTCATCCGAATCGTCGAAGCAGGGGTCGGTAAAGCCCATGGCGCGAGCGAGCAATCGAAAGACCTCGGTGTTCGGCTTCGCCTCGCCGAGCGGGGCGATCGCCGGCTGGTTGAGCACGACGTAGAGGTGGCCATAGGCCCGATGCACATCGAACTGCTCGAGCTGCGTCGTCGCCGGCAGGAGGATGTCGGCATAGTCGGCCGTGTCCGTCTGGAAGATCTCGTGGACGACCGTGAAGAGGTCCTCCCGTGCGAAGCCGGCGACGACCCTGGCGGAGTCTGGCGCGACGGCGACCGGGTTTGAATTGTAGACGTAGACGGCCCGGATCGGAGGATCGAGCGGACGCGTCTCCTCCCGCAGCGGATGGGCGCCCTCGACCTCGCTGTCGACGAACGAACTGCTCCGGTCAAAACCGAGGAGGGCGTCCCCGATCGCCGACATGTTGATCGTGCGAGGCGTCGAGCGGCACAGATCCAGGCGATGCAGCGCGCGGGTGTTCATCCCAAACGCGCCCGAGGTCGAGAGGAGAATGCCCCCCGCGGCATGGCGCCACGCCCCGATCAGCGCCGGCAGGCAGCTGATCGTTCGCACGGCCATCCCGCCGCCGGCGTGGCGCTGCATCCCGTAGTTGAGGCGGATCACCGCGGGGCTCGTCGTCGCGTACTCCCGCGTCAAAGCGACGATCTCTTCCTCCCGCAGCCCGGTGATCGAGGCGACCCGCGCCGGCGGATAGGCCGCTACCCGCTCCCGCAAGGCGACAAACCCAACCGTGTAGCGGTCGATGTAGTCACGATCGAGCCGATCCTCGGCGATGAGCAGGTGCATCATCCCGAGGGCCAGCGCGCCATCGGTGCCCGGCAAGAGCGCCAGATGCTGGTCGCACTTCTCGGCCGTCAGGCTGCGATAGGGGTCGATCGCGACGACCCGGGCCCCGTTCCGCTGTGCTTCGAGGATCAAGGGCCAGAGGTGGACATTCGAGGTGATCGGGTTGGATCCCCAGATGAGGATCAGCCGGGCCTCGGCAAACCGCTCCGGGTCGGTGCCGATGCTGGCTCCAATCGTCGCCTTGTAGCCCGCCGCCCCGGCGCTCGCGCAGATGGTGCGGTCGAGGAGCGAGGCCCCCAGCCGATGGAAGAAGCGACGGTCCATCGACTCTCCCTGGACCAGTCCCATCGTGCCGGCATACCGGTAGGGCAGGATCGCCTGCGGGTCCTCCGCGGCGATGGCGCCGAAGCGCTCGGCGATCGTCGCGATCGCCTCGTCCCAGGAGATCCGCTCGAACTCCCCCTTCCCCTTCGGCCCGACACGACGCATCGGATAGAGCACCCGTTGAGGGCTGTAGGTCCGTTCGAGGTAGCGATTGACCTTGGTGCAGAGAAAGCCGTTGGTCGTCGGATGGTCCGTCGCCCCGGCGACCCGGGTCGCCACTCCATCCACGACCGTCACGACGAGCGCGCAGGTGTCGGGACAGTCGTGTGGACATGCGCCGCGCACAACCTGCTGGCCTGATGCTGTTGATGCCACGTTGGCCCCTCCGTGGGGATCGTTCCCCACTCCCCGTTCAGTCGCCAGAGGCGGCCGCCGCCTCCGGCTTGACGCGGTAGAGCATCTCTCCCGCCTTCGGAACCAGCAGGATCCCCTCCGCTTCCCGGTTCTTCCATTCGTCGAGTCGGATCGAGTCCGGATCGAGGTACCCGAGGTTGACCCGCTCACACCGCTCGCGGGAGATGCGCGTCGCCAGGGTCACCCGGATGCGCGGCGACTCGATCCCCGTCTCGGCGTCGTAACTGCCAATCCCCTTGAGGTGGGTGCTATGGGCGATCACCCCCAGCGGATAGTCCTTGAAGCGATCCCACTGCTTGAGGAAGTAGTCGCGCGTGTGGTACCCGACCGCTTCGATGATGTGGCCGTGCGTGTAGCTGATCTCGTCGATGTGGGGGGCGTAGATGATCACCTCTCCCCCATCTTCGATCGCCGGCTCCATCTTGTACATCCCCTTGGCCCCGGTCCAGATGTCGTCGTAGAGCTTCGGCATGACCGAGAGCACTCGCTTGAAGGGACGGTCGACCCAGACGATGTGGTGCTGCGAGGAGAGGTCGCTCGCCGCCTCCCAGGCCTCCTCCGGTGATCCGATATAGAGCCCCGCCAGCGCGTCGCCCTTGACCACCATGCTCAAACAGAGCTTCGGCCGGTCGATCATCGCCGCCGCGCGGTCGATGACCCGGCGCACCGGCGTGTGCTTCTGGCCGATCAACGCGTAACTGGTGATCAAGGCGCCCAGCCAGTGCGAGAAGTTGATCACCTCGGGTCCACTGATCCCCGGGAAGAAGTACTTGTTCCCCCCCGAAAAACCGACCACCTCGTGCGGAAAGGTCGGCCCGCAGATGACAATCTGGTCGTAATCGAAGATCAGCCGGTTGAGCCGGACATCGACCGCCTGGCGCAGCAGCCCGTCCGAGATCTGGACGATCTCCTCCTCGGAGATCCGACCAAGCTCGACAAAGCTGGCCGGGTCCTCCCAGTGGTGGTTGAAGACGCGCGTCGGCGGCGTCAGTGCGGCCAGCTCCCGCGGCGCCATCCCGACCAGCTCCTCGATCGCCGAGTCTCCCATCGGCTGGTGCGTCCCCAGCGCGATCAGGAAGTCGAGCGCGGCCACCCGCCCTCCCAGGACCTCACGGAAGAGACGCGCCATCATCGGGATCGGAGCCATTCGCGTCCCATCGGGAATGAGGATGATGACCCGCTTCCCCTCCACCGGGTGCTGGCGAAAGGCCTCCTCCATCAGCGCGCGAACCTCTTCCTCCGTCAGAAACCGATCGGTATACCCTTGTCCAATCACTCGCACGTCCCTATCCTCCGTAGCTCTGGCATTGCACTGGCCAGGCACTGGCATTCCACCAGCGACCTGGCGCGGCGGCGAGCCGTCGGCCGTCCCCCGCCAATCAGGGGAGAGGGATCTCCCCCAGAACGTTCGCCTCTTCGACCGTCAGACTCCGGCAAAGGCCGCGAAGCCGCCGTCGATCGGCACCACGGTCCCCGTCACAAAGGCGGAGGCTGGCGAGAGCAGCCAGAGGACCGCCCCGAGCAGATCCTCCGGATCGCCAAACCGCCCCATCGGCGTGTGGTTGATGATGCTCTGCCCACGCGCCGTCAATTGCTGCGTCGCCGGGTCGAGCAGCAGCGCCCGGTTCTGCTCCGTCACCAGAAACCCTGGCGCGATCGCGTTGACACGCAGCCGCGTCGAGTACTCCTGCGCGAGGTGCACCGCCAGCCACTGCGTGAAGTTGCTGATCCCCGCCTTCGCCGCCG
>JBEIJP010000327.1:0-4226 GCA_040380245.1 Acidobacteriota bacterium
ACGTTGACCTGCAGCGAGTCGTACATCGAGTTGCCCACAGGGCCAAAAATCGTCGTGCTTCCCAACCGGCCAAAGCGCTGATTGAGCGGCTGGCTCGCCGGCCCTCCCCCAATCAACCCGGCGTTGACGTTCAGGTAGGCCGATTGACGAATCGTCCGTGTCGCCACATACCCCGCCGAGGCCACCAACCCATTCCAGAGGCTCTTCTCCAGAACGAGGTTCCACGATTGAATGTAGGGCCGATCGTAGCGATCCCCAAGCGTCGTCAAACTGACCGCTCCCGGCGGCGTGACCCGACCACTGCTGAAATCCGGCACCGTTACGGCCGGAATTCCCTGCCGAAGCGTTCCCGACGGTTGGGCCGAATTGGGGGCTGGCACGTTGAGCGCGATCAACATCGGGAAGTTGGTCCGGAAGATCCGCGCCAGACTGACCGGATCCCAGGTGATCCCATAGCCAGTCCGAAGAACGAAGCTGTCGCTGATTCGCCAGGCGACGCCCACCCGCGGCGAGAAGAGCCGCTTGCTCTGCTTGATTCCGCAATCCTTCGGGATGTTGCCGACTCCACAAACCAGCATCTGGTTGGTGTTGAAATCGTAGCGCTCAATCCCACGGTCCTCACGAGTCGGCAAGGGGTAGTACTCCCACCGCGTCCCCGCCGTCACCGTCAGCTTCGGGTTGACCTGCCACTGATCCCGCACGTAGAAGCTGTAGGCCTGCGCCTTGAAGATGATCGTGTCATCGATCAACAACGTGCGTCCGTGCTCGGTCGTGTATCCCAGCAGAAAAGTGGCGAAAGAGTTGTAGAGATTACTCGGCGTAAAACGCGAGCAGGCCGTTCCCGCCGCATTTCCCGCTTCACAGAGCTGCGTCGGCCCACTGCCGAAGTTGAAGCCGCCGGAACCCGGCTGGGCGGTTCCCCCGATGAACTCGACCTGCTGGTGGTTGAGAATCTGCCTCGCAAAATCGAAGCCGAAACGAACGTTGTGGCTCCCGCGTGTCCAGTTGAAGTTGGTCACATACTGCCACTGCGGATCGTTCCGGTAGTACGGCATGAAATTGTCCTGCACGCCGAGGTTGGCAAAACCCGAGATCGCGAAACGTGGCCACCCATTCTCGAACGCGCGCGGCCCATTGGTCCCGGGAATCCCGAGGACATCCAGTCCGATCTTCTGATCCAGGAAGCCCTGCTCCGAGTTTGTCCCTTGTCGCGTGTAGCCAATATTGGCGTCGACGATGAAGTTGGGGCTGAAGGTATAGACGCCGGCGACGGTGACTCCATAGGTCTCACCGGAGCCAACCCCCGTATTGCCCCCCTGCGCGGCAATGCCGACGCCATCGAGCTTGCCAAGCGCTCCCGGATTGAGCTGCTGATAACTCAGCACGCTGAAGCGACCGTACGAGGTCAACTTGTCAGTGATGTTCCAGTTGACTTTGGTGTCGAACGTCTTGCGATCGAACGAATAGGGCGCCGTCGCATAGTAGTTGTTGGCAATGTTGGTTCCCGTCCGTCCGGCAATGTTCGGGAGCGGAAGATCCTGCAGAATCTTCCGCGCGATCGGATCGATTCGGGACGCCGGAATAACCGCTCCGGTAAACTCCGTGCGATTGCGGCCAATCAAATCCCCTGTCCCCGGATCGAAGACGCGAACCGCCCCGCCAGAGAGAATGCCATTGCGCATCTCCGCCGTCGGCAACGTCAGGAAGCGGGCTCCCAACTGTCGGTCGGAGGTCGCTTCATAACTGCCGAAGAAGAAGAGCTTGTTCTTGATGATCGGTCCACCCAAGGTTCCACCGTACTGGTTGTAGACCCGCTTCGGCTTGTCCTCTGTCGGCGGCAGAATCCACGGCTTGGCTTTGGTGTGGTTGTTGTCGTGGTACTCGAAGGCAGACCCACGGAACTGATTGGTGCCGCTCTTGATCTGCACATTGACCGCCGCGCCGCCTGCGAGTCCCTGCTCGGCGTCGAAGTTGTTGGTGACGACGTTGACCGTCTCGATTGCTTCGAGCGCCGGCACATAGGCCGTCACGTGCGGTAGAAAGATGTTGTACTGACTCGCGCCATCGATGCGGACATTGTTCGAACTGGCCGAGGTCCCGTTGACGTTGTAGATCAGGGCGCGGGAAGGATTGGAGGGCACGGAGTGGGCATTATCGGGCGGCGTGATCCCCGGTAATGATCGGAAGAGATTCTGGTAGTTCCGTCCCGCGGGAATCGGCAGATTGGTCAGCTCCCGGCTGGTCAGCTCGGCGCGGACCTCGGCGCGGTCCGTCTGGAGCAGAACCGCGTCCGCCGTCACCGAGATCGACTCGGCGACGTTCCCCACCTGCAACTGAATATCGGAGCGGGCAATGCTGTTGAGCGTCACATCGACCCCGGTCTGAGTAACGCTCTTGAACCCCTGCTTGCTGACTGTTACTTCCCAGGTTCCGGCTTGAACCGTCGGGAAGCCGAAAGCGCCTTCCGTATTGGTCAGGACTTCCCGTACCTGGTTGGTCCCTCGATTGGTGATCTTGACGGTCGCTCCGGGAACCACCGCTCCCGAATCGTCCGTCACATTTCCGACGATCGATCCATAAAGGACCTGTGCCTCTGTCGAGAAGGAGATCATCGCACTGGTCAGTACGACAGCCAGAATCCAATGAATCCAATGAATCCAATGAATCCAATGAATCCAATGAATCTGGGGAATCTGGGGAATCCGGGCTGTCGCCTCAGCTGCTCCACGCTTCATTCTCATATTCGCTCATTCATCCTTTCGTCACATCAAATCAGGTTGCTACAAGGTGCGGCTCTCTGCTTGCATCCCCTCCTCGTCCAGGGTTGGGGAGGATCGAAGGGACCTGCTCATTCAGTCGATGAAAAGTAATCCTCTCTTCTTCTCTTGTTCTTGTATTTGTGTCGAATAGCCTGCAAGAGGCCAATCTGGAGACAATGACCAAGCCCACCCACTGCCTGGCGCCAGCACCGATCGATCCAGACGACAGTTCGGACCTGGCTGGCGATGACTGGAACGAAGAGAACAAGGCGGAGTCCCCTCGGCGCGTCGAACGTATGATTACATTACGAATGGAGATGGGCTCTTGCCGAACACGAATGGGCGTTGCGATCTGAAATTTGCCCAACAACTACCGGCAGAAACAGCCTCAACCAGAGGATGAATGCGCTGCACAACAAATTCACCCCTTGGGTTCTTCACCCAGAGCCCAAGGTGAAATCAACGTCCCCTCCCGTCGGGGAATTTCGTCTCCCAGCGTCATCAGACAGCCAGGGAGCTGGGACGAAATGAAGAACAGATGATTTCGTTCTGAAAATATGGATCTGCGAATACTCGGACAATGCACCAGGCAGGGCGGACTATACGAACAGTCCGTCAAACTTGTCAAGATCAAGGAAGGAAGGCTGGCAGGATGCGCTCGAATCCCGCGTCCAGCCAGGACAGCGTAATAAAAAACAGGCCCCGTGGCTGGAGCCTGTCGAGAGAGGTCTTCCTGTTTCTCCTGTTCAGTCGCAACCTTCCGATAATCAGGTCATCGGGCCGATAATCAGGTCATCGGGCCGATAATCAGGTCATCGGGCCGATAATCAGGTCATCGGGCGCGCTGCCGTGCTCCCGTTGGAGTCACAACAGGGGATGCGGGAGTGGGCTATGGCCGGACACGACGCTTCCCCAGTTTCAGAACCTGAATCTTGACTTTGCGTCGACCAAATTGACGAGCTTCCTGACTGGTGGGAACCCAGAGATCGATGATCTCGCCTTTGATAAGCCCACCGGTGTCGTGAACCCGATAGACTCCCGAGTACTGGTCCGATGTCAGCTGGACAATCGACCCAAGGGGAAGAATGCGCGGGTCGGCGGCAATCACACCGCGACGGACATAGACGCCATTCCTCGTGACGCCCTGGAGCGCGTAGGCCGTGGCTTCAAAGGTCCGGCTCTCACCGAGACCCAGCATCGGTGCGGGTGGCGCCTCCACCCCCGTGGACGGTTCGCCGTCCACTCGTCGCTCCTGAACGGGGTCCTGACTATTCAGGCTGCGCGACGCCATTCCAACCGAACGATCGAGCTTCGTCCCAGATCGGGATACGCGCGGGGAGAGAGAGCTCCGTCCCTGATCTCCTGCCGCGACTGGTCCGCTGAGGAGCGTCGCCAGCATTCCGATTGTCAACCAGAGGGAGAGTGTTGATCTCCCAGCCATTGCATCACTGACTCTCAAGACCTGAC
>JBEIJP010000328.1:0-4226 GCA_040380245.1 Acidobacteriota bacterium
AGAATACGGATGACAGCGTCCTCTCCATAAACGGAGGGCATGATCGAAACACGGAAATCGACCTTGCGGCCTTTGATCCGCATGCGGAAACGCCCGTCCTGAGGGACCCGGCGCTCGGCGATATCCAGTTCCGACATCACCTTGATACGGGAGATGATCGTCTGGTGATGCTTCATATCGATCGGATCCCCCGCCTCATAGAGGGCTCCGTCGATGCGATACCGGACGACCATATCGGAGTCCCGGGTCTCCAGGTGGATATCAGAGGCCCGCTTCTCGAGCGCGGTGAAGACAATCGTGTCGACCAGTTTGATGATCGGCGACATCTCGGAATCACCCGAGAGCCGATCGAGGTCGAGCACCTCCTCGCCCTGGTCTGTCTCTTTGACCAACGCGGCGCGAAACCCCTCTGTCGCCTCCTGCAAGACTCGCTGCGAGGCATCCCCCTTGCGGAGCACGGCCTCGATCGCCGACCAGGTCGAGACCTCGATCCGGAGTGGCGCCTTGAGTTGCGCCTTCAGCTCATCGACGAGGAAGAGATCCGAGGGGTCCGCCATCGCGATCACCAGGTGACCGTTCTCACGCCGCAATGGAATGAACCGATTGCGCAGCATCATATCGATCGGCAACGACTGGATCAACTCGTAATCGATCCGGACCTCTTCGAGAGGCGTGAACGGAAGCCGATACCGGGCCGCCATCCGCTCGGCGACCTCGCGTTCCTGTTGAAGATGGAGTTGTTCAGTAACTGCGGCCATGGAAAATAACCTGTGGTCTGTAACTAGCGAACTGCGACTAGGACTCTGGACGGTGAGGGAGCCCCTTGCCGATCAGGTCGCGCCACTGACCATCTGTAGCAACGGCAGGTAGATTGCCAGGAGGATCGTAATGACGACCCCGCCCATGGTAATCAGGATCGCGGGTTCGATAAAGGTGGTCAGTTGCCCCAGTTTCACCTCCGTCTCCGCATCGTAGAATCCGGCGACTTCGTCGAGCATCTCACGCAGGGAGCCCGATCGTTCCCCCACCCCAATCATATCAATCGCCAACGGCGGCACCCACCCTGCGGCATCCAGGCTCTCCGTGAACGGCTTTCCCTCCCGAATCTTCGGCAGGGCCGGCTCGGTCGTTCGCAATAACTCCCGATTGCTCACCGATGCCAGGGCAATCTGAAAAGACTCCACCAGCGTGATCCCCCCCGCCAGAAGAGTCGCCAGACTCCGCGAAAGCTGGGCGGTCGTCATTTGACGTATCAGTTCTCCAATAATCGGAAGCTTGAGAATCCAGCGATCCATTGTCCGCCGCCCGCCCTCCGTTCGACGCCACGAGGTGAGACCAAAGGCGAGTCCCCCAAGCGACGGCGCCAACCAGAAGAAGTTCTCGCGTATCGCCGAGGAGAAGCCTACCACAAAGGTGGTGATGCCGGGCAGTTCCGCGCCCATGTTCTCGTAGAGCGAGGTGAACTGCGGAATGACGAACGTCGTCAAGACGCCGATCAGGATCACTGCCGCTCCGAGCAGGATCACCGGATAGGTCAGGGCCCCGCGGATCTTTCTCCGGAGCTGCGCAATCGCCTTGGTGTACTCGACATAGCGACGCAACACATCGTCGAGGTTGCCGGAACGCTCTCCGGCCAGGATCGAGGCGGTGTAGATCCGCGGGAAGGTATCGCCTTGCGCGGAGAGCGCCTCCGATAGCGCGCTCCCTGACTTGATTCGTACCTCGACATCCTGCAAAACGAGGCGAAGCTTGGGATTGGGGGAGCGCTGCCCGAGCATTTGAATCGACTGCAGCACTGGCAGACCTGCGTGGATCAGCGCGGCCAACTGCTGATTGAAGAGAAGAAAATCATCGAGCTTGATCTTGACCGAACGGGACCCTTTCTGGAAGCGGCCTCCCCGGATCCCTTTACCTGGAAGCTCGATGAGAAAGACCCGATACCCTTCTTGGGAGAGGCGCTGTCGAAGCTCCTGCTCCGTGCCCCCCTCGATCGTCCGCACGACGACCTCGCCTCCCGGTGTCCCCAATTTGCAAAGAAATTCAGCCATTGTCGGTCAGCCTTGTCCCCCTCTGCCCTCAACGTCTTGACAGATCGATTACGGTATCGATCTTCCTGCTCACGTCTCGTTCGGCTTTATCCAAGAGCTTGCCCAGGCCTCAATGATCAACCTCAAAGATGAGCCACCGTTCATCATGATGACCGCTTCGGCGATGGGCATGTCCTTCTGCCCTTGCGTCTGCCAAGACAGAAAGACGTCGGCTTGTGAGACCCTCTCCTGTCTAAAACCTTAAAGACAGAAAACAGCGCTTTTTAAACGCAGAACAAACAGCGTTGTTCCATTATTTCAGCAAAAGAAGGAATCAGGTCGCTGACTGGATAACCGCGAGGGTAACGGACCGAACCATCACTCCTTCCAGACGCAACGAATAAGCCGGTCGGGGGATCTCCGATCGGGGTGAAACGAGGGCAGAAGGTGAGGCCGGCTCAGATCGAGCTTGGATTCTGAGGTGGCAGCAGATTGATGGGACCACAGTCAGGTCGAGTCGCGGGGAGCGAAATCGAAAATCCCTGAATGAAAGCACTGAGATACCGCGAGTTTCTTCCTCCAGTGTAGCTCGAGAGCCTGCTGGTATGGGAACTGAGTATCGGGGCGCCATCGAGAACTTTGGTGATGCCTTGCGGATTAGAGATGACCTCCATCGAACCGACGGCAAAGAATCGCGCCCAACCAGTCCGCCCAGGAGGAACGACGGACGTCAGATTGGGTACAGTTCGTACCGAGGTGATGCGGTGTTTATCCGATGTGAGGTAACAGCTGAGCGGAAGTTGGCCGGAGTACCCATTCTCGGCGTCGTCAAAGACAAGAAAGAAGAGATTTCCGCGAAAGAGAGAGGCTCCTGGGTAGAGTGTGGGAAGCGGAGAGTAGATATACATCCGCGTGTCTCCGAGTGGCGATCCGACTGCTGAAATCTGGCTCGGGAAACTGTCGATCATCATCGACTGCGGGAGATAGTCGTACTGCAGGCCATTGAAGAACATACTGGCAGTAGTGCCATCTGAATTGAGTGGGGATGACGCCTCACCATCCAACCGGGCCGCCGCGAGGGCCGGAAGGTTGAACCGGTGTCCAGTGGGTGCGACTATGTAAGACTCACCACCAAGGTAGTTGAACGAGGTTGGCAATCCTCTGGAATCGACTGCCACCGCTATTATGTAACCCCACACACCCGGATCGAGATCGGCAGTCGTCACGGTAGTGGTCTGGTTTTTGGTCAGGCAAAGGTAGAAGTCCGCCACATTGCAGGTATCGGAGGCAACGAAGAAGAGATGGATCGCAATGTCCTGGCTGGGGTTGGCATTGGTGAAGCTGAGACGGGTATTGACCGTCGCGCTGAGTGGGTCACTCACGTAGTAGTTATAGAAAAGAACGCTACCCAACTTGTTGTCACTGACGACCCGCCCAGTGGCCGCGACGTCGGATCGGCCAGGAAGGCCGGGAATCGATGGTGCAAGAGATGGGGGCTGGGCCTTCACCACCGACGAGTCGGCAAGACCAAGCATCAGAAGACAGACGCAACCCAGCAATGTGACATGACAGAGACGGACGTAGAGATCTTTGAAATTTCGTGGTGAGGTTCTCATCCGGTGTGTGTTACCTTTCTTCATTGCTTGCCTTTATTGCCTGCTTTTTTGTTGGTCAGTCCGATCTGTTGCAACTGGCTGATTCTCTCTAGTCTCATCTATCTTGTCTCATCTATCTTGTCTTATCTATCTTGTTGACGGACTTAAGTTCAACGCATTGGATCCGGGGATTCAACCATTGAAACAGTCAAGTGAGACAATCAAGCCTGTGACCAACTCCCGCCCCGTGCCCTCGTGCCGAAACGGCGGCTGTGCATTCAGGCTATTCAATCTCAACGTTGGACAGAACGCAAAGACTCCAGGTTCTTCCCCACTCAAACTGACCACGATCTCGATCACGCCTTTTCGAAGCCTGGGTTACAGCCCAGTTTACAATTCAATCAACTGGTCAACGTTTGTGGCGCAAAGTTCAAAATTGAGGATTCGCGGCTCTCCAGTAGTCATTGTCATCTCGGGCCAATTCCCTACTCGTTCAACGGGCTGAGGTAGGCCGGTTGTTTGAGTCCAATGGGTTGACGAGATCAGCAGGATGCCAGATGCGGAACTTGGAAGCAGCGAATCCAGGCAAACGAGAACTCGGTGA
>JBEIJP010000329.1:0-4211 GCA_040380245.1 Acidobacteriota bacterium
CGACCGAGCAGGCCCAAGCTGGCGCGCGAATGGCACTGATGGATGACCTGGCGGCCTCCGGTGTCACGGTCAGTTCTGATGGCTCCATTGTGGTGGAGCATTGCAGCGCGGATATCGGTCTGTCACCGGCCAACAGCAGCTGGATGACGATGAGCGGCTCGAGGTCGTCTTCCTTCCGTTCGAGCAGGCGCTGCAGATGGCTCGCCAGGGAGAGATCGAGGACTCCAAGACCCTCATCGCGCTCCTCCTCGCGGTTCGCCATCTCGCGCCCGATCTCGGCTGAACGGACCGTCGCTCAACGCGTCGAGGCCATCGACACGGCGCCTTCGTTCCCCAGAGAGTGCCCAATTTCAAGGATCAGGAACAGACCAGACAGGTCGACGATGCCGATTCCTGGATTTCCTTCCGAGGCAGGTCAGGTAAGTTCAAGAGGACCGCGGATCGCCATCCCCCCCCGATTCAGCAGAGGCGTGTCGATTATCGTGGTGCCGACATCCGTATGCCTCAGCAGTTCCTGCACCGTTTTGATATCATAATCAGCTTCCAACAGGTGAGTCGCGAAGCTGTGCCTGAATTTGTGGCGGCTCCCATGCCCGGCGATGCCCGCTTCGCGGATCGCTGTTTTGACCACCTGCTGCAGAACCAATTCGTCGAGATGATGCCTGTGTTTCATCCCCCTTCGCGGGTCCTCTGAGATTTTCAAAGCCGGGAAAACACAAATGTTAGATGGAGGAGGCACGTAATGGTCTGGGACAGGATCAAGCGAATACTCGGTCGCAAGGGGGAGGGCGCTCCCCAGATTCCGGGTCTCCAGTGGATCGAGGCTGATGATAACCCCTGGGGAGTCCGGGTACTTGATGTACGGCCGGTCACTTTTGCGCAACTCTCATTCTCCACTGACCGCAAGTGCGCCGAGAACGCGGTGTCGTTCGGGCAGGACGACGGAAGCAGCTTCATCGGAGAAGAGCCCCCTACGCCTCGCGTCGTCGAAACCTCTCTGCGCTTTCCGATCGACCGCATGTTGGCGGATGGCATACTTTTTGTCCCCGACGAGATGGAGCACAGATGGGCGCTCTTCTATCATAGAGGAGAAGTCATCTGCGTCCGGAGCTGGTTCCGCAAGGTCCAGGTGGTTGCTCATGTCGAGCAGCGCGATGACCACGTGGAGATCACGCAGGTGCGCGGTACGTTCGGGGCCGAGGACGAAGACCGGGAGCTCACGACCCGGATTCTCGACTACCTGCTGCGAAGCCATGCGCTCGGCACGGTCTACCCAGTACCCTTACCGACCGGCATGGAAACAGACCCGCAAGCCGCCGCTATATGGTGTATGTCCATGTTCGGAAACCGTGCTTTGGTCGCCACACCGCACAGGTTTGCCCGACTTGTTCCTGACCGCCCGCTGCGAACGCACTCCCTACTCCATATCGCAGTCATCCGCGGGAACGCGTCTGCGATCGACGAATACCTGGCCGCCGGCGTGCCCATCGATTTGCTCGCAGGCGACGGCCTCGCGCCGCTTCATTGGGCTCTCGCGACCGACAACCCGGCCATTCTGACCTTACTTCTCGACAGGGGGTCCCCGGTCGACTTGCGATCGGCTAAGGGCACTAAGCCGCTTATGAAAGCCGTAGAGAGTGGGAGAATCGGGATGGTCGGCTTCTTGCTCGATCACGGGGCAGACGTGAACGCAGGCGATCAGCGGGGCTACACGGCGCTACACCGAGCCTCCGTCTTGGGGCACCTGGCCGTTGCGCAACTGCTGCTTGATCGCGGTGCTGCGCCGAATCCCGATGCGGAAGGACACACTCCACGATCACTTGCAGAAGGGCAGAAGAGAAAGGACATCGCTGCGCTTCTCAAAAAATACATCACGGCCGCCAGCTGACAACAGCATGCCGCGAACGGCGCGACGCATCGCCGTTGATGCTTGAGCTGCCCCACTTGAGCTCGACATCATCATTCATTGGCTCGTGATTCTTTCAGCTGTATTTGCTATTCTGCAAACCCTGAGGTCGGCAACCCGGTGGCCTGACAATCCGTAGTACTGGAGCCGCAGACCGCGCAGGCTCTGAAGTCAGAGTCGTTCGCCGCGGCCCGGGGAACGCGGTCATTGGGCAGCAACACTTGACTGGTTGGCCGCAACAAAAGCCAGGTAAAGCCAGGTAAAGCCAGGTAAAGCCAGGTAAAGCCAGGTAAAGCCAGGTATAGATCCGTAGGAAAGGGTGAATCATGGAGAGACAGCCGAATGAGGACGCGCCGCAGGCTTTGGACTTGACGACGGACCTTCCACCAGCAGTCGAGGAGATAGAGTTGCCAGCGCCCTCCGCTCCCCTGGTGCAGGAGCCCCCTTCGCTCCCCCGTTGGGGGGCGTGGACAGGCCTTCTCGTCTGGCTGGGGAGTGTGCTGCTTCTGATCGGCTTCAATGTCGTTGGCGTGATGGCCTACTTTGGGATCCGCTTCTATCAGACCCGGGAGATCCCGCAGGACATCTCGCTCGACTGGTTGATGGCGCTGCTGACGATCCTCTCCACCTTTCCCGCGCACCTGCTGACGCTGCTGATCTGCTGGTGGGTCATGACCGGGCGGGGCCGCCACTCGTGGCGGGAGTCGCTCGGGTGGGACTGGCATCCCCAGTTCAAATGGGTCCACGCGGTCGCCCTGGCCTGCCTGATGATTGGAGCGGGGCTGGGGTTTGAACGGCTGCTCGACCACCAGGAGACGGACCTGGAGAAGCTGCTCAAGCTGGGAGCCTCGATCCGCTATGCCGTCGCCCTGCTCGCCGTCTTCTCGGCTCCGCTCGTCGAGGAGCTGGTCTATCGTGGCGTTCTCTACCAGGGCTTCGAGCGATCCGTCGGGCGCACGAGCAGTGTGCTGCTCGTCACCTTGCTCTTCGCGCTCGTTCACGTGCCCCAGTACTGGGGGAGCCAGGCGGCCCTCGCCGCGATCCTCTCCCTCAGTCTGGTGTTGACCCTGCTGCGTGCCTACACCGGGAAGCTGCTTCCCTGTATCGCCACCCATTTCGTCTTCAATGGGATCCAGGCCGTTATCTTGTTGGCGAGTGGGGACGAGGCCCTCGACCCTTCGAAGTCGCTGGAGACGGCGACCCACCTCCTCGCCCCGCTCGCCTCTTCGATCGCGGATCTTTCCGCTGCTGTCCCGTCCTTACTTTCGGTGCTGCCCCGCGCCGCGGAACTCCTCCTTTCGACCCCCCACTGGATGCTGATGCCATGAACGACTTTTTTTCGATGATGGAGAAGTTGCAGGGGCTGCTCGATAAGCCCGAAATCGAGGTGGTGACCAAGGCGGGGACTCGTGTCTGCGGGCGGATCGACAACCTCCGCAGCACGCAGCCGTTCAGCAAGCCGGCGGTCAAGATTCGCAGCGCCGACGGCAAGATCACCAAGATCCTCTTCTCGGAGATTCATGAGTTGATCGACCGTTCCGTGTGAGCCGGCGGCCCTTCCGACGGAGAAGGGCAGGGAGAGGGCTCGGGAATGGTTGGCAGGAGGGCGACTGGAGCGGGCGGCGTCTGTCAATCGACCGGACGCTTGAAGGTGTACTTGACGTAGCGACTGCTCGCCAGCAGCTCCTCTCCTTTTGAGCTTCGGTGGGTGGTATAGCCGTCGACGTAGACGGTGACCAGCTCCCATCCCTCCTCCCCGAGGAAGTTGAGGCCGGCGTCGACGTTGGCATCAATGAAGTCTTCGCCCGTGATTCGGGAACCGATCTTCCGAATCTCTCCCCAGTCGACTGTGCGGTATTCCCATCTCATCGTCATCTCTCCCGGATGGCATCCGTGCCAGACCTGCCTGTCGAAGGATCGGTTGGAGTGGAACTCAGGCTCCTTCCGGCTCTTTCCGGATACGGGTGCGGACCACTGCGGCCCATCCTTGAGGTCAGTGAGGAAGGCGATGGAGATGACGCTGCCCACCAGCTGTGCGCGGAAGGACTCTCAATCCGGAAGACGTCGCGCATTGTACTACAAAGCTTCTTTGCGCAACATTAACGGCTCAATTTTTCCGGAGAGTGTGCAGGGCTTTTGCAAAGTCGATCATGACTGATTCGGTTTGACAAAACAGAGAGGAGGCAGACATCTGAATAACCCCTCAAACAAACTTCTCGTTGTTGGACCACAGTCTGTTTGCGCGAGAGACAAGCAGGAGGGTTGCGTCAGCTTCCGCCCTGAAGGGGCGGCGCATACCAGCCCA
>JBEIJP010000330.1:0-4208 GCA_040380245.1 Acidobacteriota bacterium
TTCCATGCATTCCTCCTGGCGTGAGAATAGCACAAGGAGTCGACGAGTACCTATCGACGTGCCGGTTCCTGAAGACAGGGGGCGCGCCACCCGACGAGCCCCCTGGGGAGAGATCAGAGAACCAGTTCAGCCATGACGCGGAGGGTCGCGGTGTCCCAGGCGCTGCAGATCATCGTCGTGATCCCGCAGGTCTTCCAGTCGGCGAGCCGTTCGGCGATGCGTTCCCGGGGGCCGCAGAGCGCGACCTCATCGACGAAGGCGTCGGGGACGGCCTGCGAGGCCTCGACCTTGCGGCCGGCGAGGTAATGGTCCTGGATCTCGAGCGCGGCATCCTCATAGCCATACCGGCACGCGATATTGAAGTAGAAGTTCTTGTCGCGAGCGCCCATCCCGCCGACGTAGAGGGCGATGAAGGGTTTGACCATCTGGCGGCAGAGATCGACATCGTCGCCGATGACGACGGAGACGGAGGGGGCGATATCGAAAGTGGAGAGGTCCTTGGCCCCGCCGGCTTTGGCGAAGCCCTCTTCAAGCCAGTCGCGATAGACGTTCATGCGCCAGGGGGAGAAGAGGATGGGGAGCCAGCCATCAGCGATCTCGGCGGCGAGGGAGACGTTCTTCGGACCGATCGCGGCGAGGTAGATGGGGATCGAGGGGCGGTACGGGTGGAGGATCAGCTTGAGGGGCTTGCCGAGGCCGGAGCCGCCGGCGCAGGGAATATCGTAATGCTCCCCGTGAAATTCGAGGGGCTGATCGCGGCGCCAGATGCGGCGGAGGATCTCGACGTACTCGCGGGCGCGGGTGACGGGCTTGCCGTAGGGGACGCCGTGCCAGCCCTCGACGACCTGGGGACCGGAGGCGCCGATGCCGAGGAGCATGCGGCCGCCGGTGAGGAGGTCGATGGTCGCGGCGGTCATGGCGGTCATGGCGGGGACGCGGGCCGTCATCTGGAGGATGGCGGTGCCGACGTTGATCCGTTCCGTCTTGGCGGCGAGCCAGACGAGGGGGGAGATGGCGTCGGAGCCGTAGGCCTCGGCGGTCCAGACGGAGTGAAAGCCAAGCCGGTCGGCCTCTTGAGCCATGGCGACGTGATCGACCGGCGTCGCGCCCCAGTATCCGCAATTGAGTCCAAGTCGCATGGTGCCTCCTTGAGTCGTTCGTCAGCGTGGATGGATCGTCAGATCAGGTCAGGATGGGCAGCGGCGCAAGCTTGGCGAGGAGCCGTTGCGCTTCGGCCAGGTCGACCTGATCGATCATTCGACCGCGGTGGAGAGCGGCGCCGCGTCCGGCGGCCTGCGCCGCGGCGAGGGCCTCGACGATGGCGACCGCCTCCTCGATCTCCTCCGGGCGATGGGAGAAGACGTCGTGGATGATCGGAAGGTGCGCCGGATGGATCGCCGCCTTGCCATCATAGCCAAGAGCGCGGCTGGCCTGGGAGTGTCGGCGCACAGCGGCGAGGTCCTCGATGGCGGGAGAGGGCGAGTCGTACGCGGGGACCTCCGCGGCCCGGGCGGCGAGAAGGAGATGGGAGCGAGCGTAGAGCAGCTCCGGCTCGCCCTCCGTCAGATTGCTGCCGAGGGCGCGGGCGAGATCGGAGGCCCCGAACATGAGGCCCGTCACCAACCGGTTCGATTCGGCAAGGGTGCGCGCGGCAAAGATTCCGCGCGGGGTTTCGATGAGGCAGAGGATCCTTGGCCGCTGCCGGTCGTCTTCGCGATGGAGCCGCCCCTGAATGACGGCGGCGATGGCCGTCACCTCGTCGGGGTGCTCGACCTTGGGGATGACGATCCCACGGACGCCGCCGGCGACGGCCGCGCGAGCATCCTCGAGCCCCCAGGGGGTCCGCAGGCCATTGATGCGAACGAAGACCTCCTTGCGGGTGAGATCGACCTCCGGCAGCGTCTGGGCGAGGGCGCGCCGGGCCTCCTCCTTCTGCTCCGGGGCGACCGCGTCCTCCAGGTCGAGGATCAGCGCCTCGGCGTCCGTCTCCTGAGCTTTCTGGATCATCCGGAGAGAGCCGCCCGGAACAAACAATAGACTTCGAATCATTCCCCTTCTCTTTCTTGGGGCGTCCCGGCGGGAGGGTGATCCCCTCGCGCACGGCCTGCCCGGTCCCTGGCCGACTGGCGCCAGCGTCGTATCGTAATTCCCCACGAGAGGAGAAGATAATAAACGGGAAAGCTGGTCGATGCCCAGATCACTGGGACAGGGTCCTCAAATTGATCCATCGCCAGCAGGGTCAGCACCACTGCCCAAACGAGGCAGAAGAGCTGTGTCGCGCGGCTGAAGGGCCCGCGATAGGAGGGGTAGAGGTAGAGCGTGGGGACGAAGGTCAGGGCCGAGAAGAGCAGCAACACCGCCAGCACCAGCCAGAGCGGCCGCCCGGGCCAGTTGGCCGAGAGCCAGTAGAGGTAGATCGCCACGACATTCCAGTAAGAGGGAAAGCCGAGGAAGAAGTGGTCCTCCGTCTTGGCGCGCGTCTGACAGAAGCCATAGGCGCTGGCGAGCAGCGGAACGAGGAGCCAGCCGGCGGCCTCGTCCGGGACGACTCCGCTGCGCCAGAGGAAGAGGAGGGGCAGCGAGGTGTAGGTCTGGAAGTCAACGATGTCGTCGAGGCGTCGGCCGTCAAAGCCGGGGGCCAGTTCGCGGACGCGCCAGCGGCGGGCGAGCGTGCCATCGGTCGCGTCGATGAACGTCGCCAGAATCATCCAGCCGATCGCGTGGCGAAAGCCGGTCGGACCGCCCTCGACGATCGACCAGGCCATCCCGGCGGCGGCGACCAATCCCAGTGCGGTGTAGAGATGGACGGACCAGGCGCGCACGACCTCCCAACGGGCGGCGCCTCTGGTGGCAGGGACATCGGGCATGATCTTCGAGCGTCTCCTTTCTCAGGATGGATGGGCGGCGTCGGCGCGGTCTGTCGGCAGGGAACGGAGCGGGCGGGGCGGATCCCAGGTCGCCGTCAACCGCGAGACGATCGGCAGCAGCAGCAATCCCACCGCCGCGGCGAGCGTCTTGTACGGAAAGAGCAGCGCCCCGGATTCGGCGTCGATCCAGGCGGCTGGACCGCCGGGAATCCCCCCCGGCAGCAGCGCCGCCAGCCAGCCCGGATAGTCAATCCACGGCGGCCAGCCAAAGAGTGGCTCGCCTCCGCCCAACCGCAGGATGAGCGAGGTCGCAAAGGCGACGATCGAGCCGATCCGGTTGGCCCGCGGATCGAAGAGCGCCCAGAGGAGCTGGGGAAAGAGGAGGACGAAGACCAGATCGCTGGTCAGAAACCAGAGCGCCTGGACGCTGCGGACCCGCAGCGCCAGCAGGACCGCCATCAGCCCGATCCCAAGGATCGAGAGGCGCAGGACCCAGCGCAGATGGCGCATCGCCAGGCCGGCGCGGAAGAGCTTGTCGACACCATTCCAGCTGATCATCGACGCCGCGGAGAGGATCGAGGAGCTGAAGCTGGAGGTGACCGCGGCAATGATCGCGCCGACGCCCAGCAGCAGGATCAACGGCGGCGTCAGCTGCTGCAGTGCCAGCGGCAGGACCTCGGCGGCATGCTGCCCGAGCCGCTCGCGCAGGGCCTCCGGCCAGGGGTAGTGAAAGGCCGCGACGCCGATCAGCAGCGGCGGCGCCGTCAAGCCGATCGTCATCGCCCCGGCGATGACCGAGTGCCACCGGGCCAGCGTCGGCGTCCGACACGCCAGGACCCGCTGAAAATAGCAGTTCCAGGGGATGCCGCCGAGCACCAGCATGAGGCTGACATCCCACCAACCGACCACCGCCGGCAGAGTCCAGAAGCCGCCGGCCGGCGCGAGCGGGGGGAAGAGGCCGCCCCGCTCGGATCGCGTCGCCAGATACCCGCTCCAGGCCGGCCCGATGCCCCCGACCGCCTCGAAGATAAACGGCAGCGCGACGAGCAGCCCGATGACGACCAATCCCAGCTGCAGCGCATCGGTGAAGGCGACAGACCACATCCCGCCCATCATCGTGTAGGCGACGACGACCAGCGCCGAGCCGAGAATGACGACCCCGACCGGGTACCCGAGCGGCCCCGCGAGGGTCGCGCCAAGGGCGACCAGCAGCTCGGCGCTCCAGAAGATCTCGGCGAGGATCGCCGGCAGGAAGAGGACCATGGCCCACGCTTTGCCGAAGCGGACCTCGAAGGGGTCGATGAGCGTCGTAAAGCCGAGTCGGCGCATCCGCCCGGCAAA
>JBEIJP010000331.1:0-4198 GCA_040380245.1 Acidobacteriota bacterium
CCCCCCCCCGGGGGTGGGGGATGATGATCGTGTCAGGTCAAGCGCCAGCGGGATCGAGCTTCTCGGGTGGGAAGCCAAGATCCGTCAGAGCCTGGACAGCCTTTTTGGCGTTGAACTTCCCTTCCCGAGCCAGCTTCGAGAGCGTAGCGGCGACGATCGCCTCGGCGCTGATCTCGAAGTGGCGTCGGAGGTGGAGACGATCTTCGCTGCGGCCGAATCCATCGGTCCCGAGGGAGACGAGACGGGAGCCCAGCCACGGAGCGAGCTGATCCGGAACGATCTTCATATAGTCGGTCGAGGCAATGATCGGCCCTTCGGCGGCGCCGAGCGCCTGGAGGAAGTAGGGCGTCTGCTCGGGCTCGGCCGGACGGAGCCGGTTGAGCCGATCGACGCGCAGGGCGTCCCGGCGCAGTTCGTTGTAGCTGGTGACGCTCCAGACATCGGTCTGCACCTTGTACTGCTCGGCGAGGATCTGCTGGGCGCGGAGCGCTTCGGGGAGCATCGGGCCGCTGCCAAAGAGTTGGGCCTTGGCCTTGCCGGCGCCGGCCTTGAGCTTGTAGATCCCCTTGATGATGCCCTCACGCACCCCCCTCGGGCATGGGCGGCTGGATGTAGTTCTCGTTGTAAAGGGTGATGTAGTAGAAGAGATCCTCGTGATCCTGGTACATCCGGCGGAGACCATCCTGGACGATGACAGCGATCTCGTAGGCGTAGGCGGGATCGTAGGCGGCACAGGTCGGGACGGTGCTGGCGAGGACGTGGCTATGCCCATCCTGGTGCTGCAGCCCCTCGCCATTGAGGGTGGTGCGCCCGGCGGTTGCGCCGCAGAGGAAGCCCTTGCCCCGTGCGTCGGCGAAGGCCCAGATGAAGTCTCCGACCCGTTGAAAGCCGAACATCGAGTAGAAGATGTAGAACGGGATCATCTCGACGTTGTAGTTCGAGTAGGCGGTACCGGCGGCGGTGAAGGAGGCCATCGACCCGGCCTCGGTAATGCCCTCCTCGAGGATCTGCCCTTCCTTCGACTCCTTGTAGTAAAGGAACATATCGGAGTCATGCGGGTTGTAGAGCTGCCCCTGGCTGGCATAGATCCCCACCTGGCGGAAGAGGGACTCCATCCCGAAGGTACGAGCTTCGTCAGGGATGATGGGAACGATCCGCTTGCCCAGCTCCTTGCTCTTGGTGAGGAGCTGGGTCAGGACGCGAACCATGGCCATGGTCGTCGAGACCTCGCGCCCCTGCGATCCCTCTGTCTGCTCCTTGAAGAATTCGATCTCGGGGGTGGTCAGCGCCTCTTCCGTGAACTTGCGCTCGGGGCAATAGCCGCCGAGGGCCTTGCGCCGCTCGTGCAGGTAGATGACTTCGCGGCTCTCGGCCGGGGGGACGTAGATCTTGGCAGCGATGGCGTCCGGCTCGGAGATGGGCAGGTCGAAGCGCTTGGTGAAGTTGACCAGATCGGCCTCGTCGAGCTTCTTCGACTGGTGGGCGAGATTGCGCCCCTCCCCGCCGGAGGGGCCCAGGCCGTAGCCCTTGATCGTCTTGGCGAGAATGACCGTGGGTTGCCCCTTGTGATGGTAGGCGCGATGGTAGGCGTTGTAGACCTTGTGGGAGTCGTGTCCGCCGCACCGCAGGTTCCAGAGATCCTCATCGCTCCAGTCCTTGACCAGTTCGAGCAGTTCCGGGTACTTCCCGAAGAACTTCTCGCGCAGGTAGGCGCCGTCGCGCGTCCGGAAGCTCTGGTACTCGCCGTCGACACATTCGGCCATGCGCTTGAGCAGCACTCCGTACTTGTCGCGCGCGAAGAGGGGATCCCAAACGTGGCCCCAGAGGCACTTGATGACATTCCATCCCGCGCCGCGGAAGGCGGCCTCGAGTTCGGTAACGATCTGACTGTTGCCTCGGACGGGTCCATCGAGCCGCTGCAGGTTGCAGTTGACGACGAAGATGAGGTTGTCGAGTTTCTCGCGGGAGGCCAGCGTCAGGGAGCCCATCGACTCTGGCTCGTCCATCTCGCCGTCGCCGAGGAAGGCCCAGACCTTGCGATCGGTCGCCGGGATCAAGCCCCGGTTCTCAAGATAGCGCATGAAGCGCGCCTGATAGATCGAGTTGAGCGAGGAGAGCCCCATCGAGACGGTCGGGAAGCGCCAGAAATCGGGCATGAGCCAGGGATGGGGGTAGGAGGAGAGGCCGGGTGTGTCGCGCAGCTCGTGCCGGAAGTTGGCGAGGTGCTGCTCATTCAGGCGACCTTCGAGAAAGGCCCGGGAGTAGATCCCCGGCGAGGCATGGCCCTGAAAATAGACGTGATCGCCCGGCAACGGCTCCCCGTTGGGGCCGGGGATGCTCCCCCGGAAGAAATGGTTGAAGCCCACCTCCATCAACGTCGCCACCGAGGCATAGGTGGCGATGTGGCCCCCGATGCCCGCGTCCTTCTTGTTCTGGCCAACCACCATCGCCATCGCGTTCCAGCGAATGATGCTCTTGATTCGGCGCTCGATCTCCAGGTTCCCGGGGTAGGGAACCTCTTCGTCGGGAGAGATCGTATTGCAATACGGCGTGTTGAAATGAATGGGAATCTTGACGCCCTGCGCCCGGGCCAGATCCGAGAGAAGCTTCAACAGATACGCCGCCCGTTCGGGCTGGTCCTCGGCCAGAATCTGATTCCAGGCCTCCAGCCACTCGGCCGTCTCCCGTGGATCTGGATCCACAGAAACAGACGAACCACTCCCCACCTTCAAGCTCTCTTCCAGTGTCGCTTTTGCTTGCATAGTCGTTCTGTTCCCCACATCTGGATTATTGAATGATCATCGATTCAAAGAAGGCATCATACCACTCGGGATGGGTCTGGAGAAGCGAAGGGGCCGGTTCGAGCCAAAGACCCCCGTGACAACCGAGCGACCAACCGGGCTACCACTCGACCCGTTCGAGGTAGTCGGGAATGACGACCTCCCACCCAAAGCGCTCGACGATCCGCCGCTGCAGCGCCTCCACCGCGGCGGGCTCCCCGTGAACCAGAAAGACGCGGCGCGGAGGTCGTCGAAAGCCACTCAGCCAGCGCAGAATCTCGTGGTAATCGGCGTGCGCCGAGAGGTTCTCAAGCACCTCGACCCGGGCCTTGACCGGGATCATCTCGCCATAGACCTTGACCTCCGGCTCGCCGTCGACGATGCGGCGCCCCCTTGTTCCAAGGGCCTGGAAGCCGACGAAGAGAATGGTGTTCCGCGGATCGGGGAGTCGGCGCCGGAGATGGTGCAGGACGCGGCCCCCTGTGCACATCCCGCTCGCCGAGATGACGATCGTCGACTCCTCCCGCCGGCTGATCGACTTCGACTCCTCGCGCGTCTGGGCGAGGTTGAAGCGGGCGGTCGAGAGGGGGTTACGCCGCTCATCCATCAAGTCCGTCATCTCGAGGTCGTGCTCCTCGCGGTGGTGCAGGTAGAGGCGCGTCGCGCTCGCCGCCATTGGGGAGTCGACATAGACCGGTAGCGCCGGAATCCGTCCCTCCTCTTCAAGGGCCCGCAGGTGGTAGAGCAGTGACTGGGTCCGCCCGACAGCGAAGGAGGGGATCAGCAGGTGGCCTCCCCGCGCGACCGTCTCATTGACGATCGTCGCCAGCCGCTCACGCACATCGACGGCGGGATGCTCCCGATCCCCGTAGGTCGACTCCAAGACCAGTTCGTCCGCCTCCTCAACCGGACTCGGATCGTGGATGATCGGCTCGTCATACCGCCCGATATCGCCAGTCAGGAGAATCGATCGCTCCTCCCCCTTCGCCGCCTGGAAGGTCAATTTGACGAAGCTCGACCCGAGGATATGACCGGCGTTGATGAACTCGAAGCGCAGTCGAGGCGTCAGCTTGACCGGCTTTCCGGTATGGACCGAGCGGAAGAGACGCAGCGCCTTGCGCGCGTCCCCCTCGGTGTAGAGAGGGAGCGCGGGATGGTGCTTTGAGGAGCCGACTTTGTTGGCGAAGTCGGCATCCTCCTCCTGCAACCGGGCCGAGTCGGGCAGCATGATGCGCGCCAGCTCCGTCGTCGCCGGCGTCGCCAGCACCCGTCCCCGAAACCCCTCCCGCACCAGCCGAGGCAGATACCCCGAATGGTCTATGTGAGCGTGGGTCAGGATGACCGTGTCGATCGAGGCTGGCTCGACGGGAAACTGGTCCCAATTGCGCAATCGCAACGCCTTGAGCCCTTGAAAAAGC
>JBEIJP010000332.1:0-4191 GCA_040380245.1 Acidobacteriota bacterium
AGCGTTGGGAAGTCAGTCCCAATGGAGACGGAGACCGAGGCGGGAGAGACGGGGCATTCCAAGGGTCTCAAGGGGGGTGCGGCCGACGGCGTAGCGGGTATCAAAGAGGTTCTGAACGGCGAAGAAGAGGTCAAGGCCACGCCAGAGAGGGCGGGAGGCGGAGAGGTCGAGGAGGGCGAAGCGGGCGAGGGGGAGTAGATTGCGGTCGTCGTCGAATTGTCGTCCGGAGGCGCGGAACTGGAGGGCGGCGGAGAGGAGCCGGGGGTTGGTGTAGGCCAGTTGCCAGGTGAATTGGTGGCGAGGAACCTGGGGGATCTGCCGGCCGAGGAGGAGGGGGTCCTGGGGGGCATCGAGGACCGTGGCGTCGGCGAAGAGATAGCCGGCGGTGAGACGCCAGGCGGAGGTGAGGCGGAGTTCGGCCTCGGCTTCGAGGCCCCGGGAGCGGGTTCGACCGAGGTTGCGCCGTTGGCGGGTGATGAGGGAGGGGGTGATCGACTCTGTGACATTGACGACAGGGTTGGCGGTTTCAGTCCAGTAGCCAGTGAGACGGAGGAGGGTCTGGCCGGTCAAGGACCAGGTAGCGCCGACCTCGCCGCCGGTGAGCCGCTCCGAGGTGAGGGCTTCATTGGCGCGGGTGAGGGCGTCGCCGACGCGAAATTCTCGATAGAGTTCGTTGAGGGTAGGAGCGCGGAAGGCGCGGTAGGCGGAGGCCCGGAGAGAGAGGGGGTCAGTGGGCCGGAAGAGGAGCGAGAGGCGCGGATTCCAGGCGTCCTCGGTCCGGGGGGCGAAGAAGCGGGGTTGTACGGCCCCGGTGGCGAGGGTGCGCTGGACGATTCCCGCCGAAGAGTCGCGCCAGGTGTCGTAGCGGAGGCTGGCGGCGAGTTGCCATTGACGGGTGAGCGAGACGAGGTCCTGGAAGAAGAAGCCGGCGCGGCGCTGGCGACCACCGGCGCTATCGAAGCGGAATGGGCGGCCGGCAGCGTAGACCAGTTCATCGCTGGTTCCGCGGACTCCGCGCAGGTCTGCCCCGGCGACGAGCGTGTGGTTTCCGAGGCGGGACTGGGTCCAATGGAGAGCGAGGCCCGCGTCGCGGGAGGGAATCGCCTGTTGCCGGGTGAGCGTCTCGCTGGCGCGGTTGGCGGCGACAGCGGTGAAGGTTTGGTGGAAGCGTTGTTGATTGGCGAAGAGAGTCAGGCTCCAGCGGCTGCCGTCCGGGGTTTCGACATGTCCTCCGACAGCGAGCGACTCGGTGGCGGTGCGGTTCAGTTGCAGACGGGTGCCATTGTGACGGTCTTCGTCGAAGAGGGAGCCACGGAGGAAGAGAGAGGCGGGGTCACGGGGCTGCCAGGTGAAGCGGGGAGCGAGCAGCCGGTGGCGCGAGCGGGCCTCCCGGTCGGCGGCACCGCGCAGTTCGGGGGCAAGAAGGAAGTAGCCGTCGGTGGTCAGCCCCTCGGCGGCGAGGCTGGCAGTGAAGTTGTGCCAGCGGTGGCCCCCGAAGAGGGTCAGGTCGTGGGTTCCGCGCGTCCCGGTGGTCAGTTCGAGGTCGATGGTCGGGCGGGGGAGGGAACGGGAGAGGACCTGGATGACGCCGCTGAGCGCGTCCGATCCGTAGAGATCGGAGCTTCCGCCGCGCACCACCTCGATCTGCTCGACGGCCCGGCGGGGAAGCCGACTCCAGTAGACCCAGCCGCCGAAGGCATCGTTGAGAGGGACGCCGTCGGCGAGGACGAGGGTCCGGCTGGCCCCCGTGGCGCCCGCGCCGCGGAGGGAGACCCCCTGGGTGGTCGGATTGGCGACGAGACTGCTCGATCGGCGAAAGATACTGAAGCCGGGGACTTGGCGGAGCAGATCGTCAAAGGTCTGCGCGGCGGCGGAGTTGAGTTCGCGGCTGGTGAGGACTGAGACACTCGCCGGCGCGTCGACGACCCGCACCTCGCTACGGGTCGGGGTGATGGTGACGATCTCGGCGACCGTTCCCGGAGTGAGCCGGATCTCGAGCGGTGTGGGGAGGGTGGAGCGGTCGATCGGGTGGCGATGGGGGGTAAAGCCGCTCGCCAGGATGCTCAGGAGGCGGGCGCTTTCCCGATCGGGAAGCGTAAAGCGACCTTCGCCGTCGGTGATCGACTCCGCGAGATTCCGGCCTGCGGCGTCGAGAAGGAGGACTCGTGCCCCGGCGATGACATCCCCCTGCGGATCCCGCACCGTTCCGGTGATCTCCGGCCCCCCTTGAGCCTGCAGTGGCAGAGGGTGACCAACCGCTCCGGCTGGGACAAGGCAGAGCAGCCACAGCAGGATCGTCAGCCCCCTGCCGCGGCGGCGACAGGGGGGCGGGAACGGTCTGGACGGTTGTTGGGAGAGGGGGGTGATCGGCAACGGGGAGACTCCTGGCATTACTTCTCTTTCTTTCCCGCGGGGGGAGTGGGGACGGGTCGGTCGTTGTGATGGAGCAGGGCATTGAAGAGCAGGCGGAACTCGCCGTGGTTCTGCCAGCGGTAGCACGGGTTGGTGGCGAAGAGGAGGACCCGTCCCTTCTCGACCGGAACCTCGACGATCGCCGGGCGCTGACGGATCTCCCCGATTCCGCGGATGTGTCCGCTGAGCACGGAGGCGTCCGTTCCGGGAAATCGCATCAGCACCTGCCCCTGATCCGGGGCGCGGACCGTCAGGAGGGGGCCGTTGGCGTAGCGAACGGGGAGGGTCTTCTCACGGTACCCATAGAAGACGGGGTGGGTCGGAGCGAGCACCTCGGCTTCGACGATCGGTCCGGGCGCGTAGAACTGCGGGGAGGGGCGCGATGCCTCGAGGCGGCGGGTCAGTCCGAACTCGGGCGGAAAGAAGCTCGCCTGTCCGAGGGTGATGAGCAGTCCCCCCTCGCGGACGAAGCGTTCCAGTTCGAGTACGCCGGGAAGGCCCATTCCTCCCGTGATCTCTTCGGAGCTGCCGTAGGCGCCCTGGGTCGGAAATCGCTCGGTGCGGGTGTAGGCGAGGGGGCGCGCGCGGGGTTCGAGATCGAAGACCAGCCCCTTGCCGGTGCGCCCCTGGTTCGGGATGAGGATGACGTCGTACTGTTCGCGGAGCCGGCCGGCGCGGACACGCTCCTTGTGGATCAGGTCGTAGGCGACCTCGAACTGGTCGAAGGCGTGCCGAACCCAGCCGACCTCCTGGGTGTTGCCCCAGGTGCTGAACATGGCGACGCGGGGGAGATCGACCTCGTGCATGGCGACCTTCGGCCGCTCACTGAGGCCAATCGCTTCCAGTCCAAGCGATTCGACGGCTGTCCGCAGCTTGCCGAGCCACTCGGCGCCCGACCCGTTGGCGACGGGAACGACGAGGGATCCGGCGGGATAGGTCCGCCCGCCAATCGTCAGGGGGGCCTCGATTGCCTGCATCGGGTAATCGCGCAACCGGTGGCGCAGCGTGACCCGGGCGTTGGCGCCCTCATCCGGGATCAGGTAGGCGACCGCGCGGGAGACAGGCAGAAGGGAGCCGCTCAGTCGCAACTGGTCGACCGGAGTGGTTGGGAGGGTGAGGATCGCCGGGTCGGCGCTCGCGACGATGCGCGTCTGGGTCATGAGGCCGAGCGTCCAGCCGGTGTCATCGTAGGTCCGCAGGTTCGGATCGGGGAAGACCTGCTTCTCGAGGAGAATCTTGGCGAGACGTCCGTAGGGCTGATCCCGCTTGACGACATACGTGCCGACGGGAAAGCTGCCCTCCTTGAGCGTGATCGGCGCAGTCGCTCGGCCGACCTCGATCCCCTGGAGCCGAAGGAGATTGACGGCCGTCTGCACCCGAGTCTGGTCGGGATGCGGGGGGATCAGGAACCCGTGCGGGGGAGTCGTTCGTCCGGCCTCGATCGAGTTGCGTGATTTGCGGTAGAAGTTCTCAAGGATCGTTTGCGGAAATTCCGAGGTCAGCTGCAGGGCGCTCAGCACGCCCGTCTGCATGTAGTTGGTATTGTTGCGGAGGGACCACTCGACTTCGCGATAAGGAGGGGAGGGGCGATACCACTCGCGACTGGTCTGACCGGGACCTCCCTCGGACGGGGCGACCCGTCGCTTGAGCGTGTTGGCCCCGCCGTTCCCATAGGTCTCGTACATGCGGACCATTCCATTGTGGTTCGACGACATGAAGGCGAGATAGCCGGGTGACCACATATCGACGAAGGCGTGGGTCCAGACTCCCGGCATGCCG
>JBEIJP010000333.1:0-4191 GCA_040380245.1 Acidobacteriota bacterium
GTCGATCTCTTCGCGATGGTTGAGCTCGTCCACCAGCCGGAGCAGCTCTTCGGTCGTCGTCTCCGCCGCCAATTCGATCTTCTCGGAGTAGAGCCCCAGCGACTGGCACGTCCGAACCTTGCTGCCAACATAGACCTTCGACGCCGGATTCTCGCCGACCAGCACCGCGGCGAGGCCCGGCCGGATCCCCTGCCCGGCCAACTCCGCGACCCGCGCCGCCACTCCCTGCCGAATCACCTCCGCCACGAGCGTCCCATTCAGTGCCTGCATCGACATTGTGTCTCCTTTTGCCTACCTGCGGGTAAACTCCCCTCCAGACCTCGCTGAATCTTTGCAAACGGGAGAATACCCGGGAAAGGGAGCCCCGTCGAGACCCGAGAAGGGATGACTTTTATCTTGGCGATCGCGACAGTTTGGGCTATACTGCTCACTGTTTTTCGTAGTATGAACGGTTTGAGACTTTCCAATGCATGCCCTTGAAAGTCTTTCCAGCAGAGATTTCAGGCACCTCTTGAATTCTCGCCACCTTGTCCGACTGAACGGGGTCACTCCCTCCTTAAAAAAGGGAGATGGGAACCACGCTTCGAGAGTCAAGTTTCCTTGAATTTTTGATCATCCCGCTGCCGAGGACCCCCTCCGGCAACGGCCTATTCCCGGCCCCTCGACCCCCAGCCGCGGTTGCCCCTGCCACGCCCCCCTTGGACGCCTCCATCTGGAGTGCGCAATGGGTCTTTTCCCTCCCCAAGACACCTGTCATTGGGACGAGGACTCTGTACGATACGGCTGTTCCGATCCCCGCGATCCGCTCTCTCGACAATTCCAACGAGTGCCGTCCATCCTGAATGACTGGCCAGTCCACGTCGACCAGGAATAGATCTCAGGGGAGACTGGACCTGTAAATCGGCACAAGAACCAGAGCGACAGACCATCTGGAGAGACACTTCTCAAGCTATGCGTACTTGGTTAACACAATTTCTAGTTGAAGAGGAGGGGCAGGATATCGTCGAATATTCGCTGCTCCTGGTCCTGATTGGCACCGTGATCCTGATCTTCCTTTCCGGGATTGGGGTGAGTGTCACCAGCATCTTTTCGAAGATTGGCAATAAGGTCGAACGAGTCTCGACCGAGATCCAGTGAGCGAAGCCTTGACGATCGAGCCATTTCCTCCCGGTTGGAGCTGACGGGGTTGGTCGAGGGCGTCTGGCTCTGTGGATGGGCACTTGACAATCCTCGGTGGATCCGTAGAATCGCAAATTCGCCCTTGAAAGCGAAAACCGGGCCGTTAGCTCAGCTGGTAGAGCAGATGACTCTTAATCATCGGGTCGTAGGTTCGAGCCCTACACGGCCCATTCTTCCGGGAAGTCCAGGAACCCGGCCAATCGAAAACTCAATTGGCCGGATTCTATCTGGCAGAGTCAGTTATGGACTGGACTGACGGAAGTTGCCCGCGTTACCGTGTGGGTTGAAGACCCACCACGATCAAGACAGTTCACAACAGACAGTCCGGAATTTTGCCGAGGACGGGAGGAGAAGAATCCCCGTCCTCTTTCTCTTTGGGGACCCAGACAACGTGCGGAGGAGAGGATGAGGACGCGACGCGAGAGCCCTGGGTGGGTCGGATGGGGAGTTCTGCTGATATTGGGATGGTGGTTGGGAGGCGGAGTACTGGGAACACCGCTGCGGGCCCAGGAAGCGAAAGGGAGACAGGCAGGGCGACCGATTCTCGTGATCTCGGTCGACGGGCTCGACTATCGCTACTTGCGAGACGCCGACCAATTGGGACTGAAGATCCCCACATTGCGGCGTCTCCTGCGCGAAGGGGAGGTGACGGAGGGGGTTATCGGGGTCTACCCGACAGTGACCTGGCCTTCCCACACGACGATGATCACGGGGGTGACCCCGGCCGAGCATGGGATTCTTTCCAACCGCCGACCGCGGTCCGAGGGAGGAGACTACTACTGGGACGTCTCGCTCCTGCGTTCCCGCACGCTCTGGGAGAAGGCGAAAGCCGCCGGACGCAAGACAGCGGCCATCACCTGGCCGGTGACGGTAGGGGCGGCGATCGACCTCAACCTGCCGGAGTATTTTCAAAAGCGTCGGGGAGGGGCCATGGACCTCCCCTCGATCGAGGCCAAAGCGACACCGGGATTGGTGGCCAGGATCGCGCGAGCCTACCCGTCCTTCGCGCAGGAGTGGATGGATGATCGGACCCGCACGCTGGCGACTCGTTATCTGCTGGAAGTGGAGCGGCCGGATCTGATCCTGCTCCACCTGGTCGACCTCGACGCGGAGGCCCACGAGATGGGCCCTTTCAGCCGGGAGGCACACGCCATCCTCGAGTACACCGACGAGTTGATTGGACAGATGCTGGCCGTTCTTCCGAAGGGAATGGTCGTCGCCCTCGTCTCGGACCACGGGTTTGAGCGGGCCGACAGAGTCGTGAACCTCCCGGCGCTGCTGCGTCAGGAGGGAATCCCCGGTACCGTCACGGCCAGCCTGGGTCTGGCGACGACACGCGACGAGGCCGTGGCGAAGTGGCTGCGCCAGGCGTCGCGGGAGCGGCGGCACGGAATTGGTCGGGAGGTACCGGAAGCGGAGATCCGCTCCTTTGCCCCTCATCTGAGCCCCGTAATCGCCGCGTTTGAGCCGGCGCCGCACACGGTCTTTGGAGCGGAGGACGGGGAGAAGATCGAGGGGCTCCCCCGGGAGAAGGGAGTCCACGGGCTCTGGCCTGGGCGACCAGACTACGCGGCTTCGTTCGTGCTGTGGGGCCAGGGGATTGCACCTGGACGCCGCCCTGCCGCCTCGATGCTGACCATCTCCGGCCGGCTCGAGGAGATCCTCCTCCGGGGCCCGGCACGCTAGACCATCGAGCAGGTCTCCTCTCCCCCTGGGAAGAGCTGGACCCGGGAGCGAGGCAACGCCAGAACGACCCTCTCGCCTGGGCCCCCTGGGCGAGCGAGCGGGCCGCGCGTGGGGTGAGTGGGGTGAGCGTTGTGAGATGGCTCGGGCTCGACCTCGACCTGGGCGCCGGCTGCCAGCTGGAGCCGATAGCGATAGCGAAGGCCGAAGGGCCAGGCGGCAAGAATCTCCGCGGGAAAGGCGAGTTCGTCACTGGCGTGTGGGCTCTCTCCCGCGTCAGGGAGTCGCAGAGAGGCGTGCTCGGGGCGAAACGCGAGGAGGGATCCGTGATACGGGATCAGCTGCCAACCGAAGAACCGGGCGACGTCCGCGGAGATCGGCGCCGAATAGAAGTCGATGGGGCTGCCGACCTGCGCCAGTCGTCCGTCCAGGAGAAGCGCGACTCGATCCGCCACCATCGCCGCCTCGACCTGATCGTGGGTAACAAAGAGCGTGGTCATTCTCAATTCGCGATGCAGTCGCCGCAGGAGCAGCCTCATCTCTGCCCGGAGTGACTCGTCGAGCGCCGAGAAGGGCTCGTCGAGCAGCAGCACACGCGGGCGCGTGACGAGACCGCGAGCCAGCGAGACCCGCTGCTCCTGCCCCCCGGAGAGGGTCTCGGGTGACCGATCCTGGTACCCTTCGAGTTGGACCCAGCCAAGGGCCTCCGCCACCCGCTCCCGGATCTCTCTGGCTGGAACCTTACGCATCCGCAACCCAACCGCAATGTTCTCCCCAACCGTCAGGTACGGAAAGAGCAGCGGCTTTTGAAAGACGAGCACGGCCCCGCGCCGCTCAGCAGGAGTCCGCAAAACGGAGACCCCGTCAAAACGAACCTCGCCGCTGGACGGGGGGAGAAGCCCCGCGAGGATCCGCAGCAGCGTCGTCTTCCCGCACCCAGAGGGCCCAAGGAGCGAGACGCTCTCCCCCGCCCCGATGCGCAGCGTCAGGTCGTGCAAGACGACCGTCTCCCCAAAGACAGCCCGGATCGCTTCGATCTCAATGGAGGTGGGTTCCAAACGACTCCTCTCTAGCGGCGCGAATCCGCGGGCTGCTCCCGGAGAAGGATCTCCTTCCGCCAGTCCTCTTCGAGCCGTTCGAGGTAGCGAACATCGGCCTCCGGAAGGAGGGCGCGGGAGAGTTCGGCGTCCAGGAGGGTCGCCGGACCCCTCGGGAGGGCCGCCAGGCGAGCCCTCGACTCGGGTGATATCCGCTCCAGCTCCAATGGGAAGAGGGTCCCGAGCGCTTCGACCTGGTCGAGCAGGGCCTCGGCCGACTGGAGGTAGTCGA
>JBEIJP010000334.1:0-4190 GCA_040380245.1 Acidobacteriota bacterium
CTGGAACCGCAGGCTGTATCCGGGAAGCGAGGCGATCCGCCGCGCGGCATAATGCGCCTTCTGGAGGTTCTGCTCGGCCACCTCGGCGAGTCCCCGACGTCCGAGCGTCGACAGATAGACCGTCGACATCAGCGCGTAGAGCCCCTGGTTGGTGCAGATGTTCGAGGTCGCTTTTTCCCGTCGAATATGTTGCTCGCGCGTCGCGAGCGTCAGCACAAAGCCGGTCCGCCCTTGTCCATCGTGGGCCATGCCCACCAGGCGGCCAGGGATCTGGCGCTGGTACTTCTCGCGGGTGGCGAAGAACCCACAGTAGGAGCCACCGAACGAGAGCGGGATTCCAAACGACTGTGTCTCTCCACAGACGATATCGGCCCCTGCCCGCCCTGGCGCCTGGAGAATCCCGAGACTGGCCGCTTCAGCCACCACTACCACCAGCAACGCCCCGATCCGATGCGTCGCTTGCGCGATCTGACGAAGCTCTTCGAGGCCACCAAAGAAATTGGGAGACTGGACAATCACTGCCCCGATCTCCTCTCCCAGTCTCGTGATCGCATCGATCTGGACCGCTCCGGTCTGCTCGTCAAAGGGCAGCATTACTCGGCTGATGCCCGCGTTGCGGATGTAGGTGTCGACGACCTCGATGTACTCCGGATGAAGGTTGCCGGCGAGCGCGACCTGGGTACGCCCCGTGACTCGCTCCGCCATGAGGCCGCTTCGGCGGTCGCCGTCGATCCGTCATAGAGCGAGGCGTTCGAGACATCCATCCCTGTCAGCTCACAGATCATCGTCTGAAATTCGAAGATGGCCTGCAGGGTTCCCTGGCTGATCTCAGGCTGGTAGGGGGTGTAGGAGGTATAGAACTCGGATCGGGAGATGAGGGTGTCGACCACGGTCGGGATGAAATGATCGTAGGCCCCCCCTCCCAGGAAGGAGATCATCTTCTGCCCCGTCCCCCGAGTCTCATTCTGTTCGGCGAGGCCACGAAAGTAGGTCAGTGCCTCGCTTTCCGACATCGCCTGGGGGAGATGGAGCGGCCGCTTGAGCTGAAGGTGCTCCGGAATTCCTCTGAAGAGTTCTCCGACCGATTGGAGCCCCATCTGCTGTAACATCTGTTCGCGTTCAAAGGACGAATTGGGAATATAGCGCATAGTCTGTTTCGATTCCTTCCTTCTCACTTGTTCTACCGACTGACCGCACACTCCCGGGATCCCTGCCTGGATCGCAGGTTCACGCCAGGAGTCGATTCCATCCAGACCCGCTTCCAATCCGAGCAAGAGGCGTTACAGGGATGGCCACAACCGCTCCATCCCGGTCTGCCCGACGGGTCAACTGTCGCTCTGTGAGCCGACAAAATCCTCGTACTCTGAAAAATTGAGCAGTTTATCGAGCTCGGCTGGATTGGAGAGCTTGATCTTGATCATCCACCCCTCGGCGTACGGGGCGTTGTTGACCAACTCAGGCGCTTCCCCGAGCTGCTCGTTGATCTCGACTACTTCCCCCGAGACAGGGATGAAGAGTTCGCTGAATGTCTTGACCGATTCGATCTCCCCGAAGACGTCGTGAGCGTCGAACGAGTCTCCGACCCGCGGAAGATCGACATTGACGATGTCTCCGAGCTGGTTCTGGGCGAAGCTGGTGATCCCAATGGTTCCGATCTCGCCCGTGACGAGGATCCATTCGTGATCTTTGGTGTACTGAAGGTTGTCAGGGTAAGCAGCCATAATCTCCTCGTTATCAAAAGAGAACACAGTAGTCGGGGTACGTTACCGATCTGTGTCGATTCCTTGCCAAAGTGTTGGGATCCCATCGATCCGTACTGGTTTGTGTGATTCCCCAGGGATGTCGTCCAGGACACGGGGGCAAAGGCCCCCACTCCCGCAGAGATGCTTATGGGGAGGTTGGAGCGGGTGGAGCACTGGCACGAGGGCGACGGTAGAAGGGAGTGGGGACGACGACGGCTTCAACACTCCGTCCACGGACATCGATCTCGAAAGTGGTTCCGTGACTCGTCTCTTCGATTGGCAGATAGGCGAGCCCGATATTCTTGCGCAGGAAGGGGGCGGGGCTTCCCGAGGTGACGTGCCCGGCGACCCGCCCCTGGCAGAGAACAGGGTTTCCGTCCCGGGCAATGCCCTTGCCCACCACCTCGAAGCCGACCAGTTGACGGGTCAGCCCGGCCTCTTTCTGCGCCAGCAGGGCCTCCCGCCCGATGAAGGATCCCTTCTCAAACTTGCAGATCCAGGCAAGATCTGCCTCCAGCAGCGTCGTCTCGGCGTCGATCTCATGCCCGTAGAGGGCCATCTTCGCTTCGAGTCGCAGGGTATTGCGCGCCGCCAGTCCGCACGGCAGCATTCCGTATGGCTGTCCCGCTTCGAGGAGGGCGGTCCACAACGCCTGGGTCTGCGATGGCGCACAGTAGAGCTCAAATCCATCTTCACCGGTATACCCGGTGCGGGTCAGGAGGCAGTCGATTCCAGCGACCTCCCCTCGCGCAAACCAGTAGTAGCGGATCGCGTCGAGGTTGACCGGGGTCAGCGGGCGCAGCAGGGCGAGGGCGGACGGCCCCTGGACCGCGAGCTGGCTGTACTGCTCACTGACGGGATCGATGATCGCGTCGTATCCATTCGCTTGCGAGATGATCCAGTTGGCGTCCTTCTCCGCGTTCGAGGCGTTGACGCAGAGAAAATAGTGGTCGGCGGCGAAGCGGTGGACCAGCAGATCATCGACGACTCCGCCGTTGGGATAGAGGAGCGCGGAGTACTGGATCTGTCCGTCGACCAGCTGTGCCGCGTCGTTGGAAGTCAGCCGCTGGACCAGCGCCAGCGCGTCGCGTCCACGAATCTCGATCTCTCCCATGTGGCTAACATCGAAGAGCCCGACTCGCGTTCGCACGGCCAGATGCTCCTCGATGGTTCCCGCCGGGTACTGCACCGGCATCTCCCACCCTCCGAAATCGATGAGCCGAGCGCCGAGCCGGCGGTGCTCATCGAATAACGCTGTTCTTTTGAGTAGTGTGCTCGACACAGCAATGATCCTCGGTGGTTCTGGGGTGGTCTTGGGTCCCCGGCGTCCTTTATCGATCCGTTTCGGAGAAGCGTCTGAGAGGTGCCGCCTGCGCGGGTCAGACCCTCGTCGACAGGATCCCGTATTGGCTTATCAGAAGAGGGAATCTCCCCGCGCTCTGAAAAAAAAAGCTAGCACACGCTTTCACATGGGGTCAAGGAGCCCTTTTCTGACAGCTCCTCCGCTCGCCTCCCAGGTCTTTGAGGTTGGTGGTCGCCGGGAGGCCGCGTACAATGGGATGGCGGTCGAATCGCAGAGGGGGATGATGCCTGGTATGCCGCAACGTTGGGACGAGAGGTTGACGATCGAGACTCCGGAGCACGTCGCACTCTACTTTGAGCGGGCGTCGATCGGCAATCGATTCCTCGCGTGCGCGGTCGATCACGGGCTCCAACTCGGATTGGTCGCGGGGCTCATGCTGGCTGGCTCAGCGTTGCGGTTCCTGCTGGATCGGCTGCTTCCAGAAGGGGGAGAGGCCAGCGTCTGGGGAGACCGCTGGATCGGGACGCTCGGGCTTGTCCTCGTCTTTCTCGTCTTCTTCGGCTACTTCATCCTCTTCGAGGCATTCTGGGGCGGACAGACCCCCGGGAAGCGTTGGTTCCACCTGCGGGTCATCCAGCTCGATGGTCGGCCTGTCACCCTGGCCGGCGCCATCGCGCGCAACCTCTTACGCCTGGCCGATCTGCTGATCCCCCCGTTCTACTCTGTAGGACTGCTCACCGTCTTTCTCAGTCCCACTTCGCAGCGCCTCGGAGACTACCTTGCCAACACCGTCGTCGTCCGGGAGCGATTGGAAGACTGGGAGGGGTCGCCGTTCGCGGCGCCCGACAGGAACGGCGCAAGGTCCAGCCGATCCCTCGGCGCTCTGGCGCGCCCACCTGCCCCCGAAGAGATGCTCGCGGTGGAGAGCTTTCTGCGACGACGGGAGGAACTGGCTCCCTCCCCTCGCCAATGGCTGGCCTGGCGGATCGCCACTCCGCTTCTCGAGCGGCTCTCTCCTGGCGGTCAGCTGGAGTCCTCGGCCGATGAAGACTTTCTGGAGGCCCTCTCGCACCTCTCGCGCATCGCCGAGGAGCCACCGGCAGGGCCGGGAGCGGATCCAGAGGCTCTCCGACCCGATCCCACCC
>JBEIJP010000335.1:0-4186 GCA_040380245.1 Acidobacteriota bacterium
GCACGTCTGTCCGACGATGGACTACATCGACCGCGCCTGGGAGGACGCCAAGCAGGGCCGTCCCTCGCGCGATCCGATGCTCGAGTGTACGATTCCGACCGCCTATGACGACTCGATCGCCCCGCCTGGCAAGCACATCATGTGCATCTTCGCCCAGTACGCGCCCTACTCGCTGCGCGACGCGGTCTGGGATCAATCGCTCAAGGACCGCTTCGCCGACCGGTGCATCGACGCCCTCGCCGACTACGCGCCCAACATTCGCGACATCATCCTGCATCGCCAGGTCGTCTCGCCGCTCGACCTCGAGACCGAGTATGGCTTGACCGGCGGCAACATCTTTCACGGCGAGATGGACCTCGACCAGTTCTTCTTCATGCGACCCGTCGCCGGCTGGGCGAAGTACCGGACGCCGATCGAGAGTCTCTATCTCTGCGGTTCGGGAACCCATCCCGGCGGCGGGGTCATGGGCGCGCCAGGCTACAACGCCGCCCGCGAGATCCTGCGCGACCTCAAGCGGTGAAGGGCTCCCTTGGCAAGACCCACCTGGCCGGCACGTGGGTGTACGACACTTCCCGGAGGCGAAGACGGCCATGACCGTTCTCAACCAACTTGTGCGCCCGACGCTGTTGCTGCTGCTGACACTGCTGCTGACCGGCCTGACCGCCGTCGGACAGCCCTCCACCGCCGCGATCGAGCGGTACCTCGCCGATCTGACCGCGAAGGATCAGTTCAGCGGGGCCATCCTCGTCGCCCAGGATGGCAAGGTGCTCATTGCCCGCGGCTATGGCCTGGCCAACGAGGAGTTCGAGGTTCCCAACACGCCGGCGGTCCGCTTTCGCATTGGCTCAGTCTCCAAGCAGGTTACTGCCGCGGCCATCCTCAAGCTCGAGGAGCAGGGCAAGCTGCTCGTCAGCGATCCGATCTGCAAATACCTCCGCGATTGCCCGCCGACGTGGAGCGGCATCACCATCCATCATCTTCTCAGCCATACCGGCGGCATCAGGAACTTCACGGCCCTGCCCACCTATCTCCCGGCCATGCACGCTCCGGTGACCAACGACCAGATGATCGCCCGGTTCCGTGACCTCCCCCTCGACTTCCCGCCCGGCTCGAAATGGAGCTACAGCAACTCCGGGTACTTTCTGCTCGGCGTCATCATCGAGCAGGCGAGCGGCGAGAGCTATGATTCCTACCTCAAACGCCACTTCTTCGACCCCCTCGCGATGTCTGGAAGCGGTTATGACCGCCACCAGCCGATTCTTCGTCAACGCGCCACCGGCTATTCGTTCCTCAACGGCGCCCGTGTCAACTCCCCCTACCTGGATATGAGCCAGCCCGCCGCGGCCGGCGCGCTCTACTCGACCGTCGAGGACCTCTACCGCTGGAACGAGGCGCTCTTCAATGGCCGGGCCTTGTCGGCCGCCTCCTTTCAGGCGATGACGACTCCCGTCCTCAATGGATATGGCTACGGCGTCGGTATCGCCGAGACGCTCCAACGTCGCACCGTCAGCCACAGCGGCGGCATCAACGGATTCAACTCGTTTCTGATCCGCTACCTCGCGGAGAAGGTGACGATCGTCGTTCTGCGCAACCGTGATTACGGGACGCCGACCCCAGGCAAGATCGCGGAGGCGATCGCCGGGCTCCTCCTTGGGGAGAAGACTGCGCCGGCTCCCGCCGTCAAGTAGGGCCAGGGCAATGGTGTGCCGAAAGGGAACCTGGTCCGCTTTGAATGGTCTGCGACTCACCTCCACGGCGCTGATACTGGTACTGGGATCGAGCTGAATCGAACGGCTTCGTATTGTCGGGAGCTCCGTATCTGAACTATCTTACCGGTGATGTTCGCATACTTGAGCCATCAAGCAGTCGCCCTCCTCCGGATTCGGCCACCGTTGGCCGGGAAAGGGTCGGAGAGGGGCGGACCATCCATCATCAGTTAAAGGAAAGAGGAACGTGAATATGACCGATCGTCGTCAATTTTTGAAGCAGACAGGTCTCGCCACAGCGGGGCTCGCCCTGGCTGGGACATCGTCCCTGATCGCCGCTCCGAAGGCTCCTTTTGAGATCTCCCTTGCCGAGTGGTCGCTCCACAAAGCGCTCTTCAAGAAGGAGGTCGACAACCTCAACTTCGCGAAGATTGCCCGGGAGGAGTTCGGCATCGGCGCGATCGAATTCGTCAACCAGTTCTTCAAGGACAAGGCCAAAGACAGCGCCTACCTCAAGGATCTCAACCAGCGGGCGAAGGACCACGGCGTCATCCATCACCTGATCATGATCGACGGCGAGGGGGCACTCGGGGATCCCGACGCGGCCAAGAGGACCCAGGCCATCGAGAACCACTACCGGTGGGTCGACGCGGCCAAATTCCTCGGTTGCAAGATGATCCGCGTCAACGCGCAGAGCCGCGGCGCCTGGGACGAGCAGCTGAAGCTGGCCGCCGATGGGTTGCGCCGGCTCTCCGAGTACGGCGCGACGGCAAAGATCGCCATTGTCGTCGAGAACCACGGCGGCCTCTCCTCCAATGGCAAGTGGCTGAGCGGCGTCATGAAGCAGGTCAACCATCCGAACTGCGGGACCCTCCCGGACTTCGGCAACTTCCGTGTCTCCAGAGACGAGGAGTATGACCGCTACCTCGGCGTCACTGAACTGATGCCCTTCGCCAAGGCCGTCAGCGCCAAGTCGCATGACTTCGACGAGGCGGGCAACGAGACCCACACCGATTATCTGAAGATGATGAAGATCGTCGCCGCCGCCGGTTACCAGGGCTGGGTCGGGATCGAGTACGAGGGAAGCAAGCTGAGCGAGATGGACGGCATCCGCGCGACGAAGAAGCTCCTCGAACGGGTCCGGGAGCAGATGGTCGCGAAGAAGTAACCGCACCACGCACGATCCGATTCCCCCCTCTGGCCCAACCCGGCGCATCCCGGGTTGGGCCTCTTCGTGAGGAGACTCAAGCGATGAAGCGAATCCATTGCGTCCTGCTGGTTCTGACCGCCATCCTCCCTCTCCAGATCCAGCTCGGACCGGCCGAGGCCGCGCGCTGCCTGCCAGAAAGATCGAGCGTCTCCAGGCCAGCCCAGCGCAGACCCGTCATCCCCCTCCCGGCTGGCGTCAGCCCGGCGGCGCTCTCCTCACACGTCTTTACAACTGCCAGCGTGGAGACCGATGGAGTGGTCCACCGACGCATCGGAACGCCCACCCAGCAGTATGAAGAGGATCTGGGAGGCGGCGTCCTCCTCGAGATGGTCGCGGTCAAAGGAGATCGGCAGACTGCTCCCTTCTGGATGGGGAAGTATGAGGTGACGCAAGCGCAATGGCGCGCGCTGATGGACGACAATCCTTCCAATTTCAAGGGAGACCTCCGGCCGGTGGAGACGGTCGGCTGGGACGAGGTGACGGAGTATTGTCGGCGACTCAACGATCGGTTGGGGCTGACGGAACGCCAAGGGTACCGGCTGCCCACTGACGAGCAATGGGAGTATGCGGCCCGCGCCGGGACAACGACCCAGTATGCCTTCGGCGATGGGCTGAGTCCGGAGATCGTCAATTACGACGGAAACTACCCGGACGGTGGCGTGCCCAAAGGGCTCTTCCGCCGAGAGACAGTCGAGGCAGGCAGCCTCGGAGTAGCCAACGATTGGGGCCTCTATGATCTGCATGGCAACGTCTGGGAGTGGTGTCAGCCGATTACCCCCACGAAACTTGTCATTCGTGGCGGCAGCTGGAGCAGCTACGCCGCCCTCTGCCGCTCCTCTTACCGCCTTCGCTACACCCTCGCCAACCGGCGCAGCGGGGTCGGTTTTCGCCTTATCCGGAATGTTCCGTAACGGGTTGATGGCTCACCCGAAGTCATCTCTCGACGTAGGCGAAGGGAAGGTGGGGAAGAAGTGAGGAATGAGGAATAAAGGAGCTGATAGCCTGAAAAAATAGCCCTCAAATCGCCCTTCCGAGGGGTGAGGGGGTGAGGCCCACCCTGGGTGCGCGGGCCTCCGGCCCGCATGATCCTCGGACCTGACTAAAGAGGTGGGGCTCACGCAAAGACGCGAAGACGCAAAGGGGGAAGAGGAGAGGGAAGAGGGGGAAGGAATCTCACGCGAAGGCACGAAGGGCAAAAGGAGGCTGCGGCTCCCTGGTCTTGCCCCGACCATTCTCGATCCGTATGATACGAACGCCTCAGATTAAAGCC
>JBEIJP010000336.1:0-4184 GCA_040380245.1 Acidobacteriota bacterium
CGGCTTTACGATTCGGAGTCGGCCAGCGGGCCGCGCCGACGAGAAGCTCCGCCTGCGGTTGCGCTACCGCGGGGATCTGCGGCCGGTCACGGCAGTGACCGGTCAGTCGTTGACCCTCGGGCGGGTGGGCGAGGAGCCACGGCTCTCCTACGACAACCTGCGGGTCTGGGACGCGACCGGGAAGAGACTGGAGGCCTGGTTTGAGCCGGGCGACGAGGGGCATCTCCAGATCGTTCTCGAAGATGGTCAGGCTACCTATCCGGTGACCATCGATCCGACGATCGCGCAGCAGGCCTTCCTCAAAGCGAGCGCCAACAGCGCGGATGGATATGGTGACGATCAATTTGGCCATGCCGTCGCCATCCACGGCAACACCGCGGTGATTGGTGCACCGGGTGAACGGAGCCGCGCAACCGGTGTCAATGGGAATCAGTTCGACAACAGCGCCAACGACTCCGGCGCGGCCTACGTCTTCGTCCGCAGCGGGACCACCTGGAGTCAGCAGGCCTACCTCAAAGCGAGCAACACGGAGGAAGGCGACCGGTTTGGGTTCTCGGTGGCCATCTTCGGGGAGACGATCGTGGTTGGAGCCGACCAGGAGGACAGCGCGGCAAGCGGGGTCAACGGGAACCAGTCGAACAACTCCGCGTTCGAGTCGGGCGCGGCCTACGTCTTCGTCCGCAACGGAACGACCTGGAGCCAGCAGGAGTATCTCAAGGCAAGCAACACCGACAGTGGCGATTTCTTTGGGGGCGCCGTCAGCATCCACGGGGAGACGATCGTCGTCGGGGCGGATCTGGAGTCGAGCGCCGCGACCGGGGTCAATGGAAACCAGTTGAGCAACAGCAGCTACAGTTCGGGAGCGGCCTACGTCTTCACCCGAACGGGCTCTACCTGGTCACAGCAGGCCTATCTCAAGGCGAGCAATACCGGCGAAGGCGACCAGTTTGGTGGCGCCGTGGCCATCAATGGAGAGACGATCGTCGTTGGAGCCTTTGCCGAGTCGAGCGCGGCGACGGGAGTCAATGGAGATCAGGCCGACAACTCGAGCTTCGGAGCTGGGGCGGCCTATGTCTTCGTCCGATCCGGCGCGTCGTGGAGCCAGCAGGCGTACCTCAAAGCGAGCAACACCAGCGCGAGCGACTTCTTTGGCCGAGCGGTCGCGATCTCCGGCAACACCGTCGTCGTCGGAGCACGTTTCGAGAGCAGCGCCGCCACCGGGGTCAACGGGGACGGATCGGACAACAGCCTGCCCGAGGCGGGAGCGGCCTATGTCTTCACCCGCAGTGGACTGAGCTGGAGCCAGCAGGCCTATCTCAAAGCGAGCCAGACGGCGCGAGGCAACGGTTTTGGCTGCTCGGTGGCGATCGATGGCGAGACACTGGTGGTGGGCTCCGCCTTCGAATCGTCCCGTGCCCGGGGCGTCAATGGGGATCAGACCGACCTTGGGTTCCTCAGCGCCGGAGCGGCCTACGTCTTCGTGCGTCTCGCGGGTGGATCCTGGACCCAGCAGGCCTATCTCAAAGCCAGCAACACCTCCGAGTACAGCTATTTTGGAAGGTCGGTCTCGATCTCGGGAGAGACGATCCTCGTCGGGGCGGATGGGGAGCCATCGGCCACGCGTGGAGTCAACAACGACACCGGGGATCAAAGCGCCCGCAACGCCGGGGCGGGTTATATCTTCGTCCGCAGCGGCTCGACCTGGAACGCGCCCGTCTATCTCAAAGCCAGCAACACCGAGGAGTACTACGGTCCAGACTATTTTGGCCAGGCGGTGGCCATCTCCGGCGAGACGGTCGTCGTCGGCGCCTGGGGCGAGGACAGCAGCGCGACCGGCGTCAATGGGAACCAGTCCTCGACGAGCGCCCAGGAGTCCGGGGCCGCCTACGTCTTCGTCCGCAATGGGACGACCTGGACGCAGCAGGCCTATCTCAAAGCCAGCAACACCAACGCCGATGACAGCTTTGGCCGATCGGTCGCGATCAGCGGCGACATGATCGTCGTAGGCGCCCCGGACGAGGACAGCAGTTCGCCCGGCATCAACGGCAATGGAAACGACAACAGCCTGCTCGAATCGGGAGCGGCCTACGTCTTCTTCCGCAGCGGGACGACCTGGAGCGAGCAGGCCTATCTCAAGGCGAGCAACCCGGGGCCGACAGACCGTTTCGGCTGGTCGGTGGGAGTCTCCGGCAACACCATCGTTGTCGGCGCGTGGGGCGACGACAGCGGCGCGACCGGCGTCAATGGCAACCAGGCCGACGATCCCCTGATCAGCGATGCTGGCGCTGCCTACGTCTTCGTCCGGAGTGGAAGCAGTTGGAGTCAGCAGGCCTACCTCAAGGCGAGCAATACCGGCAGCAGCGACAATTTTGGCAACGCGGTCGCCATCTCAGGCGAGACGATCGTCGTCGGCGCGTTCGGAGAGTCGAGCAATGCCACCACCATCAATGGAACCCAAGGGGATGATAGCGCCCCGGACAACGGCGCGGCCTACGTCTTCATCCGGCAGGGGACCAGCTGGTCGCAGCAGGCCTATCTCAAATCGAACAATGGCAAGTCGGGAGACACCTTCGGTTCCGAGGTAGCCATCGCCGGCGGAACGATCGTAGTCGGGGCCCCACTGGAAGACAGCGGTGCGACCGGGGTCAATGGGTCCCAGTCGGGGCCGGAATCCTACGATTCGGGGGCCGCCTATATTTTTGTGCGGACCTCCTCGGGTTGGTCGCAGCAGGCCTACCTCAAAGCCAGCAACGCCGATTCGGACGACCGGTTCGGGGGCTCGGTGTCGATTTCAGGGGAGACGGTGATCGTCGGCGCGGATCACGAGAGCAGCCGGGCGACCGGGATCAATGGGGAACAGAGTTCCGATCTGGCGCCAGAGTCTGGCGCGGCCTACCTCTTTGTGCGCAACGGAATGACGTGGAGCCAGACGGGCTACCTCAAGGCGAGCAACACCGGAATCTACGATCGGTTTGGCTGCGCGGTCGCGGTCTCCGGCAATACGGCGATCGTCGGCGCCGAGAACGAGGACAGCTCCGCAACGGGGGTCAACCCGGCCATCAATGACAATCTGGCCGATGAGAGCGGAGCGGCCTACGTATTTCTGACCGAGAGTTCGCTGCCAGAGATTCTGAGCCTATCGCCGTCGTCGGCGCTGATCAACAGCGGGTCCTTCACCCTGACGGTCAACGGGTCCAACTTCGTCAGCGGGTCCGTTGTGCGCTGGAATGGCAGCGCGCGAACGACGACCTTCGTCAGTGCGACGCAATTGACGGCGAGCATCCCGGCGAGCGATCTGACCACCGCCGGCCCGGTCATCGTCACGGTCGTCAATCCAGCTCCCAACGCTGGCGTCTCGAATGAGGCGACCTTCACCGTCACCAGCGCCAATCCCACCCCGAGTCTGACCAGTCTGTCGCCGAGTTCGGCGACAGCGGGAGGTTCCGCCTTCACCCTGACGGTCAATGGGCAGGGGCTGGTCAATGGCGCGATCGTCCGCTGGAATGGGCAGAACCGAACGACCACCTTCGTCAGCGCGACACAGGTCACGGCGGCGATCAGCGCGAGCGACATCGCTGCCGCCGGGACCATCACCGTCACGGTCCTCAACCCCTCGCCAGGGGGCGGAGTCTCCAACTCGCTGGCCTTTCCTGTTTCAGGAGCAGGAGCGCCGGCGCCGACGATCGCCTCGATCAGCCCGAACCGGGCCGACGCCGGGGATGTCGGATTCACCCTTGTCGTCACCGGCGCCAACTTTGTGTCGAGTTCGACGGTCCAGATCGACGGTCAGGCCCGCCCGACGACCCTGGTCAACGCGACGACTCTCACCGCGGAGATCCCGGCGGAGGCCATCGCCGCTCCGGGAGTACGTCAGGTGAGCGTCCGGACTCCCGCTCCCGGCGGCGGAGTGAGCGGGACCCTGCCCCTCACCGTGACGAGCCTGCCGCCGTCCCTCGACTCCCTGGCGCCGAGCCGGGTCATCGCCGGCGGCACGGGCTTGACCCTGACCGTCTTTGGCAAGGTCTTCTTCAACGGAGCGGCGATGCGGATCAATGGCAGTCCACGAACGACGACCCGGGTCAACGAATACCAGTTGACGACCGTATTGTTGCCGACAGATATCGCTACGCCGCGGGTGCTGACGATCACAGTGACCAATCCCGGCGGTGCAGAATCGGCTCCCC
>JBEIJP010000337.1:0-4174 GCA_040380245.1 Acidobacteriota bacterium
GATCCCCTCGAGCGCGGCGGCGATCTTCTCAGCGGCGCTGCCGATGAGGATCACCTGGTCGCAACGGTCCCGGACGAGGGGGACGAGCGGGGTAAAGTCACTGCCCTTGTCTTTCCCGCCCAGAATGACCGTCACCTGTCCGTCGAAGGAGGTGAGGGATTGGATCGCCGCGTCGACATTGGTCGCCTTGGAGTCGTTGTAGAAACGAATGCCCTCGATCTGGGCGACGGGCTCCAATCGATGCTCGACCGCCTTGAAGGCGCGAATGGTGCGACGCATCGAATCCAGGTCAACCCCACACGCCAGGCCGACCGCCAGCGCAGCCATGACATTCTCGAGGTTATGCAGCCCCGGGAGGGGGATGTCGCGCCGCTCGACGAGGATCTGCTCCCCACCTCTTCCATCGCGATAGACCACCGACTCCCCACGCAGAAAGATCCCCTCCGCCAGCTCCCCCTTGACCCGGAAGAGCACCACCCGGGCCGGGGTGCGCGCGGCAAAACCGCGCACTCGCGCATCGTCCGCGTTGAGCACGGCCGTGTCGGAAGGTACCTGGCGGCGAAGAATATTGGCCTTTGCCTCGGCGTACTCCTCCATCGAAGGGTAGCGATCGAGATGGTCTGGGGTGATGTTGAGCATGACCGCGACCGAGACGTGCAGCTGATCGACCGCTTCCAGCTGGAAGCTGCTCAGCTCGGCGACGATCCAGTCGCCGGGCGCTTCCCGATCGACCAGTTCAACGAGCGGAGTACCGATGTTTCCGCCGACATGAACCGGCAAGCCGCCGCCAGCCAGAATCTCGCCGATCAGCGTGGTGGTGGTCGTCTTTCCGTTGGTGCCCGTGATTCCGACGATACGGCCCCGGAGAGATCGCGCCGCCAGCTCGACCTCCCCGATGATCTCGATCCCGGCCTCCCGCGCCTTGATCAACGGGGGAATCGCCAGCGGCACCCCCGGACTAACCACCACCAGGTCGGCCCGAGCGAAGAGCTCGTCCGGATGCCCTCCGGTGACGACCTCGATCCCTGAATGGCGCAGTTCGGCAAGGGTCTCCGATTGTTCTCCCGACATCCGCTCTTCCGGCTGAGCGTCATTGACCGTCACCCGGGCTCCGCGGGCCAGCAGAAAGCGGGCCGCCGCGATACCGCTGCGCGCCATTCCTATGACTACGACCGCCTTTCCCGCCAACTCCATCTTTGCCCCTCCCTTCCCCCAGATATACCCTGGTTGTGTGCCTGCAGCTTCGCTACCTTCGCCGGGCCGTCAACGCAGTTTCAGCGTTGTCAGGCTGAGCAGCGCGAAGAGGATCGCGACAATCAGAAACCGAAAGACGATCTTTGGCTCTTTCCAGCCAAGCATCTCGAAGTGGTGGTGGAGCGGAGACATCTTGAAGACCCTTCGCCCAGTCAGTCGAAAAGAGGTCACCTGGATCATCACCGAGAGGGCCTCCATGACGAAGACTCCGCCGAGGATCGGCAGGACCAGCTCCTGCTTGATCAGGACGCTCATGGTGCCGAGAGCCCCACCAATCCCGAGGCTGCCGACATCGCCCATGAAGACCTCTGCCTGGGGCGCGTTGAACCAGAGAAACCCGAGGCTGGCGCCGACCAGGGCTCCGCCGAGGATCGTCACCTCCCAGACGCCCGGGATGTGGATCAGGTCGAGGTAGTCGGCGAAGCGGGCATGCCCCGTTACATAGGTCAGCGCCGTCAGCGCTGAAGCGGCGATGATCGTCACGCTGATCGCCAGTCCGTCGAGTCCGTCAGTCAGATTGACGGCATTCGATGACCCAGTGATGACGAGGGCGACGAAGGCGAGGTAGACCCACACCGGCAGATTCGGTTGCACGTACTTGAAGAACGGTACATTGAGCACGGTCGTGTAGTCGGTGTAACCGAAAAGGAGACCCCCGACCAGCAGGCAGACGGCGACCTGCGCGAGCAGCTTCTGGCGACCGCTCAACCCCAGACTGCGGCGTCGCACGATCTTCAGATAGTCATCGGCAAAGCCGATGATCGCGCAGCCGAGCGTCCCGACGAGAGCCACCCAGACCGCCCAGTTGCGCAGATTGGCCCAGAGGATGGTCGAGCAGAGGACCGAGCCAATGATCAGGACCCCTCCCATGGTGGGGGTTCCCTGCTTGGCGCGATGCGTCGCCGGGCCCTCCTCCCGGATCTCCTGTCCGAACTTGAACTCCCGCAGCTTCCGGATGACGAACGGCCCGACCGCGAGGCTCAGCACCAGCGCGGTGATCGCGGCGTAGGCCGTTCGGAACGTGACGTACTGAAACACGTTGAGCACTTTCAGCCACGGATACTGCGCGGCATAGTTGCGGTACAGAAGTTCGTAGCAGAGATAGTAGAGCATCCCGATTCACTCTCAGTCGTTGAGAAGGGTGGGCTGGCGCGCAGTCGCCCATGGAATCACGCATCGCTCGATGGGCTGTCCGTCGAGCTTGTCAGGTCAAGTCGGCTCAGCGGGTGGAGCAAGCGCCGCGGCGATCCGTCGTACGAGGGAGTCCAATCGAACACCCCGCGAACCTTTGACGAGAATCAGATCGCCCGGTTGAAGCTCGCCAAGCAGCCACTCGGCCGCGTCCGTCGCCTGATCGAAGAAGCGGGTGCGGTCCCGGGCCATTCCCCCCTCTCCAACCGCGCCCTCGACCAGCTCGGCCGCCAATCCGCGGACCCCGATGAGCAGGTCGATCCCGGAGACAGCGATCTCCCGTCCGCAGGATCGATGCAGACCCGGGCCATCCGGGCCCAGTTCGAGCATCTCGCCCGCCACCAGGATGCGGCGTGTCGGCCCGTGCGGCTCCCGTCCCGCGATGGCCCGAACCGCCTCGAGGAGGGCGGGAGGGTTGGCGTTGTACGAGTCGTCGACGACCGTCACTTGCCCGGACGCTCCCCTCACGGAGAGGGGGAAGTTGAGCACCTCCCCGCGATTGGCCGCCGGGGTAGCCGACGAGAGCCGATCGGCAATCTGCTCGACCGGCATTCCCAGGGCAATCCCAACCGTCGCCGCCGCCAGCGCGTTGCTGACATTGTGTCGGCCGAGGAGGGGAAACCGGACCATGGCCTTCCCCGATGGGGTGCAGAGCAGGAAGCTGGCGCCGCGGAGATCCGACTGGATCACCACGTCGGTAGCCCGCACCTCAGCCGTCTCCGCCTCGATCCCAAAGGTCATCACCCGCAGGTCAGAGCGCAAGCGCCCCATCGCCAGCGTTCGTGGATCATCCGCGTTGAGAACCGCGATGCCGCCCGGTACGATCCCTTCGACCATCTCGGCCTTGGCCCGCGCAATCCGATCGCTCGAACCGAAGAACTCGAGATGCGCCGTCCCGACATTGGCGACGACTCCAACCCGAGGGCGTGCCAGATCGGTCAGTCGCGCGATCTCTCCATACCCGCTCATCCCCATCTCAAGAACCGCCAGGTCGAACTGGTCCGGGCGTTGGCCGGCGCAGATCATGCGCGAGACTGCCAGGGGAAGCCCATATCCGGTATTGAGGTTGCCGGGCGATTTGAGTACCCGCCCAAGACCCTCAAGCAGATGGGCCGTCAACTCCTTGATCGTCGTCTTGCCGGCGCTCCCGGTGATCCCCACGACTGGCCTCCCCCAGGCGGCCAGGACGCGCGAGGCGAGTTGCTGCAACGCGCAGATGGTCTGCTCGACGAAGAGGAGCTTCCCGGGATCGAGACCAACGTCGGTTCCACTCCCGAGGCTCACCTGGTCGCCTTCCGGAGTGAAGGGGAGAAAGGGCGACGGCAACCGATGGTGCATGACCAGTGCCGCCACGGCTCCCCGTTGCAAGGCCTCGCCGATAAACTGGTGGCCATCGACCCGCTCCCCGGGAATCGCCAGGAAGAGGTCGCCGGGCTCGACGGCCCGGGAATCGATCTGAAACGCGCGTGGTTCTGTCGCAGCCAAAGCAGGCGCCATCATGTGGCTCGCCGCGCAGAGCCGCGCCATCTCCGCCAGTGTCATGCTCTCCTCTCCTTCCTGAAACGAACGGTCAACCGAGGATGGTCTTCCCGAGCGCCTCGTAGTCTCTCAATGGGAGGACTTTCCGCTGGAGCCCCCGGGGAACTGTCCGCGATAGGACCTGCGTTCGGCCAGGGCCTCCGCGGCCACCTCCCGATCATCAAAGTGGATCGACCCGGTGGTCAGGACC
>JBEIJP010000338.1:0-4170 GCA_040380245.1 Acidobacteriota bacterium
AGATAGGCCATCCTTTTCGGATGGCACGGATGGCCTTGAGAACCGATCCTATGACCCAGATGAATCCTCCCCCCCCCAAGACGTGGACACTGAAACGAGGGCTCAACGTGCCGTCGCTGACGGTCGTCGATGAAGCGGGCCGGCTGCTCGAGACGGAGCAGCGCCGCCTGCTCCGCTACCTCCTGCAGGAGGGGGCCGGCGCCGACGTCGTCTTTGGCGTCGGCACTACCGGCGAGTGGAACCGGTTGGCCAACGCTGAACGACTGCGGACGATGGAGGTGACGATCGACGAGGTCGCCCGGCTCAACCACGCCTACGGCACACAGGTCGAAGCCTGGGTCGGCGTCAACGGTAAGACGAAGGCGGAGATCCTCACCAATCTCGACGCCGCCTGCCAGCTCGGCGCGGCGGCGGCCGTCATCGCTCCGACAGCGGTCGAAGACCTCCCCGTCGACGAGATGGTCCCCTTCTTCCAGCGCGAGATCACCGACCTCCTCGAAACTCAACGCCACTCCCTGCCCCTCTTCCTCTACGACAACGCCGATATCGCCGCCCCTGGGAACGCCCCCCACCTTCCGACAGCGATCGTCAAGCGGCTGAGCCGCCTCCCCTCGGTCTGTGGGATCAAGGTCTCGGCCTCCCGACGCGTCCTTGGGAATTACATGAAGGCGGCGCTCCATTATCGACTTCCCGGAGAGTTCGGCATCTACATCGGCAACGCCATGCTCATCTTCGATCTGTATCAACCGCGCCAGGGGCTTCTCGGGCGGCTCCACGAGGGCTGGCGGGACTTTCTGCTGCACGATACCGTCCCGATCGGGGTCGTCTCCGGTCCGGGCAACGTCTTTCCGCGGGAGTGGCAGAAGGCCTGGCGCGTCTGCTGGGCGGGAGACTCCGACGCCATGGCCACCTACCGCCGACTCTGCGGCGCCTTCGATGCGATCTGCACCTTCGAGGAGGGAGGCCGGACCAGTTCGCGAATGCTCGCCGGCATGAAGTATGCTCTGGAACTGGAAGGGATCCTCCCGGTGAGCCACGTCGCCCCCGGAACCCCGGCCCTGACTGTTGATCAACGCCGGCAGTTTGCGGAGCGCTATCGCCGTTTGACTGAGACGATCCGTCAGGAAACCGCGGCGCACTGGATCAGTCGACCGGTCGCCTCGCCCCCGGACAGCAACTCCGGGGAGGAGATCCCCGCCTCAGGACGATCTTGACCACGTGAACGATCGATCTGGACAATCTGGAAAGGAAGCAAGGATATGAGACGGTTGGTGGATCAGCTTGGAATCTCTCGCCTCGTTCCCGTTCTGCTGGGGATCGGGCTGCTGCTCTCCGGGTGTCAACGACCGGAGTCGTCGACTTCGTCAGCACCCCCACCCAAGCCGTCGATGGCCCCGGCCGAATTGAAGCCGGCCCTCGCCAGCTTCACGGGAGATGCGCTCCTCGACCACATCAGCGTCCTGTCCTCGGACGAATATGAAGGACGCGCTCCCGGGACTCGCGGCGAGGAGCTGACCGTCCGCTACCTCGTCGATCGCTTCCAGTCCTTCGGACTGCAACCTGGCAATCCGGATGGCACGTGGGTCCAGAAGGTGCCCCTCGTCGGCTACACCCCGACGACCGAGGCTGCCTTCACCATCGGCTCCCGGAAGATGGCGCTCGCCCCGGAGGACTACCTCGCCCGCTCCTCCCGCTTCGAGCCGTCGATCCAGGTCAAGGACGCTGACGTTGTCTTCGTTGGCTACGGAGTCGTCGCTCCCGAATATGGCTGGGACGATTTCAAGGGGGTCGACGTTCGCGGCAAGACCGTCGTCATGCTGATCAACGATCCGCAAATCCCCGATCCCAAGGATCCAACCAAGCTCGACGAGACGCTCTTCAAGGGGCGGGCCATGACCTACTATGGCCGCTGGACCTACAAGTTCGAGATCGCCGCCGCGCGGGGAGCCGCGGCCGCCCTCATCGTTCACGAGACGGCGACGGCCGGCTATCCACTCAAGGCCCTCGCCAGCTGGCGCCAGGAGAATTTCGGCCTGCGTGGATCGAAGGATCCGCGCGTCGCCGTCGAGGGCTGGCTGACCTTCGACAAGGCACGGGAACTCTTCACCGCCGCGGGGCAGGATCTGACGAGCCTCAAAGCGGCCGCGCTCCGCCGTGACTTCCAACCCGTCCCCCTCTCCGCCCGTGCCACCCTCACCGTCCGCTCGACCCTCCGTGAGATCGAATCGCAGAATGTCATCGCGCGGATCGAAGGCTCCGATCCCCAGCTCAAGAACGAATACGTCATCTACACCGCCCACTGGGACCACATGGGACGGGATCCGCGGCTCAAGGGCGATCAGATCTTCAATGGAGCGATCGACAACGCTTCCGGCACCGCCTGCCTGCTCGAATGGGCACGCGCCTTTGCGACCGTCTCCCCCGCGCCGAAACGGACGATCCTCTTCCTGGCGGTGACCGCCGAAGAGCGGGGCCTGCTCGGCGCGCGCTACTACGCGGAAAATCCCCTCTACCCGCTCGCCAAAACGGTGGCCAACCTCAACAAGGACGGGATCAACCAGTGGGGCCGGACGCGCGACATCACCGTCATCGGCTTCGGCAACTCGACGCTCGACGATCTGCTCGCCGAGGCGGCTCAAGTCCAGAACCGGAACCTCTCCCCGGATGCCGAACCCGAGAAGGGCTACTTCTATCGCTCCGATCACTTCGAGTTCGCCAAGCAGGGGGTCCCGGCGCTCAACACCGACGCTGGAACGGACTACCTCGACAAGCCGGCCGGCTACGCTCAGCAGACACGCGACGAGTACACCGCGCGGGACTATCACGGCCTCAGCGATGAGATCAAACCCAACTGGGACCTCAGCGGCGCAGTCGAGGATCTGCAACTCTTCCTGATGGTCGGGTACCGTGTCGCGCAGAGCCCTGTCTGGCCAGAGTGGAGGCCCGGAACCGAGTTCAAGGCCAAACGGGACGCCCAGCGCTAGCCGGTCCCCCTCGCCGCATCTGCGGACGGAAGGAGATCGTTATGGAACGCAACGCCCATTCCATCGACAACCGACGCGCGCGCCGCGGAGCACGCTCCCTCCCCCTGCTCCTCCTTCTTGTCTCTACTGCCTGCACGCAGGGAGAGTGGCAACCGCGCGGCGGATGGGGGAGCGGCCAGGGGGGGGCCGCCTCATCCCCCGTCGACCCGGAAGATCCCGACGCCCTCCCCCTCCGCATGCTCCGCCTCACCGACGAGCAGCGAGCCCGCATCCGTGCGCTCCAGGAGGCGGCCCGCCCCGCCCTCGAAGCTCTCCGCCAGCCGGATGAGGCGTACCGCCAGGGGCGCCACGCCCTGCTCCAGGCGACCCCGTTCCAACCCGCTGCCGCCCGGCAGCTCGCCCTGCGCGACAACGAACGTCACCTCCAGCTCCAGGTCAAACGGCTCGAACTGCAACACGCCATCCACCACGTCCTGACGCCTGCCCAGCAAGCCCAGCTCGCCAACTGGTGGAAGACCCGCCCCGAGCCTCCCACGCCTCGTCGCCGACGCTGACGCTGACTCCCTGGTCGCAGAGAGAACGACCGGCTGGAGCTGACCCAATTTGCCAATAAGGCGTCCCAAAGGAGCGGCGCCTGCCAGCCCAGGGTAGCCCCCTGGAGAGGGGGTGTGGGGGGGGACTCCCCCGCGAACGCCTGGCGCGTCACGCTCCCCGAGCCTGGAGAAGGCACCGGGCCGTGGCGGATTTTTGGCCCGCCTCGCATTGCCGAAGTCAAGCCAATCCTGTAGAGTGCAACCATCCCCCAGTGGTTTCTGGAGAGAATATGACCACAGTCAAGACTGCCACACTCACGTTTTGTATCGACTCCGGACTCGAGGAAGGGCTGCGCATCGCGACGGATCAGAACCATCGATCCATCGCGAACAAGGTCGAAGCGCTGATTCGAGGCAACTGCCAGCGGCACGGCATGGCGATTCCCCACCTCGAGGAACCCAGGAAGAACCACGGAGCGCGCTCATGATCAAAACGGTCAAGCAAGCCTGCCGGTTCAACCCCAGCATCCGCGACTACCGGATGAGCCAGGGAATCGAAAACCTTGCGGATCTCATCCGTAACGAGGGTGACGGCGGCGATTTCTTCTCGCGCAACTTCGTCACCCACGGCATGGATCAGCTTTTCCGCGAAG
>JBEIJP010000339.1:0-4153 GCA_040380245.1 Acidobacteriota bacterium
AACCGAGACGCGGGAAGCGAGCCCCGGGAAAGAGTCTGCCAGGCCAGAGGCTACACTCCTGGAGACGGCAAGGAATCGCTCGGTTCGACTGAGGGCCCAGCGGTAGAGTCGATTGGCCCGCAATGGGTGAAAATGGTGCCGGGTAAGAAAGAGCCGGACCTCGGGGACCAGACGTGCCGCCAACCCACAGACGGGATAGTCGCGAGCGACGTGCGCGTGAAGAAGGTCGATCTGGTGTTGTCGAATCACCCTCGCCAGGCGGCAGGCGGTGACAATGTCAGCAGCGTTGCGGAGGCCGAATCGATGCCATGTGACCGGCAGATCAGCCAGGGCCGCGGGGAGGGGGCTGCTCTCCCGGACCGCCAGGTGGAGGGAATGTCCACGCTCGATCAACGCGCGCGTCAAATCCGCGACGTGACGTTCACCTCCTCCCATCTGCTCAGCGGAACAGACCTGCAGAATCTTCATCCGGGTGATCCTGGTTGCAAAACAAGCCTTGGGGCACTCTCACCAATGCACCACTCTACCGTACCGGGAGAGGAAAGGCGACGGGCGAAGAGAGGAGGAGGATGGAAGAACCGATGTACTTGATGGGAGGACTGGTCGGGCTGGCCTTTGTCGTCGGTGCCGTGATCGGTAGTTTTTTGAATGTGGTGATCCACCGCCTTCCCAGAGAAGAGTCCGTCGTCTATCCCGGCTCACGGTGCCCGGCGTGTGGGGAGCCGATCCGAGTGAGGGACAACGTGCCGATCTTTGGGTACCTCTGGTTGCGGGGTCGATGCCGGGATTGCCGAGCCCCCATTCCGTTCCGATACCTGCTGGTCGAAGGGGCGACGGGAATGCTCTTCGCGGCGCTCGTCTGGAAGACGGGGCCGACGGGAGATGTCCTGTGGGAGATGGCCTTCGGCGCAGCCTTGATTGCCCTCTTCGTCATCGACGCGCGGGACCGACTGCTGCCCAACAAGATTACGTATCCGCTGCTGCTCTTCTCGTTGCTGGCGACAGGCTGGCGAAGCGGGTGGGGGGATCCGATCCAGTACGGGATCGATCTGACGGTCTTTCTGACAACTTCAGACCCGCAAGTGGCGCCGGACTGGACCGCGGCAGGCATCGGGGGAGGGCTGCTGGCGCTGGCGGCGCCTTCCCTCCTCTTCCTGGATCGGCTCGACCTGCTGCTCTTCGCAAAGTACTTCGACTGGGAGGAGGAGTCCGGGGAAGAAGAAGCAGGAGTCCAGTGGGGATGGCTGGTGTCGATATTGGGAGTGGGCGGACTGGCCGGTGTTGGGTGGGCGATCGGAGTCGACAGGTGGGGGGCAGGCGATCCGCTCGCCTGGAATGGAGCGTATCGAGGGTTGGTGGCGGCTGGGGCAGGTGCGATCGTCGCGAGCGTCCCCCTCTGGTGGATCCGTGCCATCTACTTCTACCTGCGGGGAACGGAGGGGATGGGTCTGGGCGATATCAAGCTGATGGCTGGCCTCGGAGCCTTTCTCGGATGGCAGGGAGCCTGGGCTGTCCTTCTGCTTGGATCACTCGCCGGAACTGCCTATGGGCTTCTCTTCCTCCGCCGTCAGCCGGAAGGCTTGCGGACTCCCCTGCCCTTTGGCTCTTTCCTCACGGCGGGAGCCCTGCTCTTTCTGCTTCAAATCTCCTGAAAGGAAAAGGGGACGGAGCTGCCCGGCTTGCGAGCAGGAAGGTCCGTCAGTATCCTACGATCTATGATGACGATCAAAAAGACATTCTGGACCCCGACCCGAATTGGATTGACCATTGGAGCCTTGATCCTGGTGATTGGCATTGTCTCGACGACCCTGCCCTTGCGTCAAGGGGATGAGCCGGCACAGAGTGGGGAGACGTCCAGGGCGAAAAGCGCCAATTCGACCTACCGGGAACTGGAGGCAGAGACGCGTGAGGCGCCGTTCGACCTGCTCAATGGAGCGGCACGGAAGCTGTCGGATTACACAGGGAATGTCCTGATCGTCAACCTCTGGGCAACCTGGTGCGGGCCATGTCGACAAGAGATTCCCCATCTCGTCGAGATCGCGGATGAGTACAGGTCGAAGGGAGTGAAGGTCCTTGGATTGACGACAGAGGATCCGGAGGAGGATCTGGAGCGCGTTCAGACCTTCACCGAGCAGTTCTCGATCAACTACGAGATTGGCTGGGCGACGATGCCCCTCATCCGCGAGATTACCAAAGGGCGCAACGGCATTCCCCAAGCTCTGATCATCGACCAGGAGGGGGTAGTTCGGAAGCATTACGTTGGTTTCCATCCCCGGTTCAGTGCGCCTCAAATGAAGTCGGCCCTCGATGAGCTGCTGGCCCAGGGCTCCGCCGCCGAGAGTGCGCCATAATCACCGACAGCAGCCAGGGAGGAGGAGACCGGGTGCGCCGCCGAATGGGGCAGATCTGGAGAGCCATCTGCCGACCCAGCGCGGTCCAGGATCAGAGGGCCCAGTCCGAGCCGCTGGAGGAGCCTCCCTTATCGCTGGACGAAGATCCCTTCGAGAGTCCGGTCGTCCTGGAGATCCGGGATGTCTTTGACCTGCACGCCATTCCGCCGGCCATGGTCAGAGCGGTTGTCGAGGAGTACCTGCGAGAGGCACGTCAGCGTGGCTTTTCCTGCGTGCGGTTGATTCACGGAAAAGGGATGGGCGTGCAGCGGGCGATCGTTCGTTCGATTCTTGAGCGGACCGAGTTCGTCGACACCTACCGGGACGCGCCCCCTTCGGCAGGTGGGTGGGGGGCGACTCTCGTCGAATTTCGGGCCGATGGCGAATCGTTGCCCCATCGGGTAGGATGAGCATTGGCAGGATGGATCGCCAGGCAGCCACGCGAGGAGAACCGCCGAGTGACGCAAGCCGCGCGTGCATTCGAGGGCGAGGAGAGGAGCATTGGCGCTCTCGCTCCGGGCAGCGCCCGTCGTGACGAAACGCAGACGGAGCGGCTCGAAACGACAAGGGCGGGAGAACGGCACAGGAGAAAAGAGAGACCGTGAAGACAACGAGAAAAGCTTGGGTTTCCGCCAGCCTCTGGACCCTGTTGATCATAGGGGGAGGAGAGGGGACAGCCGCGCCAGCAGGCGGCCCGGTGATTGGAGAGCGACCTCCTGAGTTCGTGTTGACGGATCTGGATGGGCGCCCCCACCGGTTGAGTGAATATCTGGGAAGGCCAGTGCTCCTGACCTTTCACTCTGTCCGCTGTCCGATTTCGCGGGCCTACACCGAGCGGTTGCGGACGTTGGGCAACGACTACGGGACACCCCATTCCCTGCAGGTTCTGGCAATCAACGCCAGTGCCAATGAATCGGACGAGGAGGTTCGTACGGGAATGAAGGAGGCCGGTCTTCCCTTCCCGGTCTTGCGGGACCGGGCGGGGCGGATGGCGGACCAGTATGGAGTGGCGCGCACTCCGCACGTCTTTCTGTTGGATGGCCGCGGGTACCTTCGTTACCAGGGGCGGATCGACAATTCTCACCAGCCACGAAGCGTAACTCGCTCGGATCTGCGTGAGGCGCTCGACGAAGTGTTGGCCGGGAGGCCGGGGAGAATCCCCGAGACAGTGGCCATGGGCTGTCCCATCGTTCGGAGCGTCGAGGCCCCGCCGATCGTCGGGTTGGCGCAAGGGGCCAAGGGCACACCGACGGAAGCCCGGGAGAAGGCCATTCCCCCTGTTCGCTTGCTCAAGCCGGAAGGATATGCCCCCCTGTTGCGCCAGTCGGCAGGGAGCGTCGTCGTGGTCAACTTCTGGGCGACCTGGTGTGGGCCGTGCGTTGCGGAGTTCCCGGAGTTGGTCCGACTCGACCGAGAGCTGCGGGAGCGCGGGGTTCGCTTCATTGGGATCAGCGCCGACGATCCGGAGGATCTGCAGAGCAAGGTGATCCCTTTCCTGCGCCATCAGCAAGCGAGCTATCCCAACTTCATCCAGCAAGTGAACGACCCCCAGGAGATGATCGATGTCGTTCGCAAGGACTGGCCGGGAACCTTGCCGGCAACCTTTGTTTATGACCCGAACGGTCGGATGGTATATACGCGGCTGGGCATCTTCGATCGGGAGGATCTGCGCCGAGAGATCGAGAAGGTACTGCCCAAGTAGCCTGCCAGCATTCCCCAGAACAAGGTCCTGGGGGCGTAATCGGAAAGCAGGCGGAGCAGAA
>JBEIJP010000340.1:0-4146 GCA_040380245.1 Acidobacteriota bacterium
CCAATGCCGGCTCCCGCGCCGGTGACGACCGCCACTTTTCCAGACAAGCGACTCATCTGTCCTCCCTCCTCCGCCTCACTCAAGCGACGAAGTGTTCGGCCATCTTACTCCGAAGGAAGCGGACGGACTCACGAAGCTCGTCCATGCCGTTCTCGCCGTCCTCGATCGAGATCCAGCTGCTGAATCCTTCGGCGCGCAGGGTCGAGAAGATCGTGTCATAGTCGTTGAGCCCCTTGCCGATCACCCCGTGGCGAAGGTTCTTGGCATAGCCCATCGATCCGTCCTGTTGTTTGAGGTCTTCGATCGTCCCGCTGATGAGGTAGCGGTCGGAGGCGTGCATGGTGATGACGCGGTGTTTGATCGCCGCCAGGACTTCGAGGGGGTCCTCGCCGCAGATGATGGCGTTCGACGGGTCGTAATTGACCCCGAACCAGGGGGAGTCGATCTGGTTGATCACTTCGAGGAAGACGTCGAGATGCTGGGCAAACTCCGGATACTTCCAGTATCCATCCTTGTAGTGGTTCTCCATGTTAAGGATGATGCCGCGCTCGGCGGCATAGGGGATGACCTCCTGGATGCACTCGACGGTGTAGCGGACGCCATCGGCACGCGAGACGTCCTCGCGGCGTTGCCCGGAGAGGATCCGGCAGTAGCGGCCTCCCATCCGAGCGGTGAGGTCGATCATCCGCTTCTCCTTCTCGATCTCGGCGGCGCGAGCGGCGGCGTCGTGCTGGGTGAAGTCGGGAGAGGCGCACATCATCGGCGCTTCGAGGTTCTTCGCCTGCAGATGCTGCCGGATCTGGTCGAGGTAGTCCGGCTCGAAGTTGGCGAAGAATCCTGGATAGAGCTCGATCCCGTCGACGTCGAGAGTCGCGGCGAGGTCGATCCAGTCGAAGAGGGACATGGAGCGGGTGACACAGAGGTCATCCATATAGCACTTCGGAAAGACAGACAGTTTGGGCATGGCCATATTCGATTCTCATCCTGCTGGGCGGGGACCGGATGCGCCGGATTCCCCGCCAGTTGGGGAGAGGGTTGGGGCCTCTCGCTTCGGTGGTGGTGTCGCTCGGTCGTCGGATCAGACCGGCTGGAGGACCGCCTTGACGTAGGTCCCATCGTGCATCCCGTCGAAGCAGGGTTTCCACTCTTCCAGGGAGCCGATGCGGCTGATGATCGGGGTCAGGTTGATCTGTCCGGAGGCCAGCATCGAGACGACCATCTCCCAGTTCTGGAAGGTGTGGCTGAAGCTGCCCTGGAGGCGGACCGCTTTCTGAACGATCGGATCGAGCGAGATGCCGACAGGTTGCGGCCCCCAACCGACTTTGGTGATCTGACCCGCTGGGCGAACGATCTCCATCGCCGTCTTGAGCGCGGCCGAGGCGCCCGCCGCGTCGACGACGAGGTGTGCTCCGAGGCCATCCCCGACGCTATGGACCAGATCGCGCAGGTTGGTCTCCTGCAGGTTGACGGCGTGGGTCGCGCCGAGGGACAGGGCCGCTGCCAGCCGGGAGCTGTCCTGGGCCATTCCCGCGACGATGAGGGTTCCGGCGCCGGCGAGCCGCGCCATCTCGGCGCAGAGCAGACCGATCGGACCGGGGCCGAGAACCACTACGGTATCCCCAGGCCGGACATTGCTCTTCTCGATGACCGCGTTGTACCCGACGCAGCAGGGCTCGGTCAGCGCGGCGCGCTCAAACGGCAGGTGGTCGGGAATGTGGTGGAGGCAGCGCTCGGGAACCTTGGCATACCCTGCCATCGCCCCGTGAATTCCATAGCCAAAGCCCTTGCGCGTGGGGCACAGGTTGTAGGCTCCGGTGCGGCACATCATGCACTGTCCGCAGACGTAGGCCGCTGTCTCCGAGACGACGCGGTCCCCCTCGCGGAAGGCGCGGACGCGCCGACCGACCTGGGCCACCGTTCCGCCAAATTCATGGCCGAGGATGACGGGGGTGGCGACGGGCCAGCTCTGGGTCCCGTGGTACTGGTGAACGTCGCTTCCACAGACGCTGACCCCGCCAATTTTGAGCAGGACCTCATCTTCGCCGATCTCCGGAATCGGCAGTTCCCGGACTTCCACTGCACCGGGTTGCAGGTCGTATTGCACGACCGCGGTCATCGTACCAGGCATCGCACTACTCCTTCCGGCCCTGTCGCCCCTCTCGGGGGGAGGCCGCTTCGATCTTCGCTCAGGTGAATGGGGAGGACAGAACCGGTCTGTCTACTCCCGGATACGGCGGACGATCTCCTGCAGGATTCCCTTGAGATCTCCACTGGTGGTGCTGAAGGAATGGGCATCGATCGCCAACGGGGCCCCGATGACGACCAGCGGGGCTCCGTGCTTTGGCATCGAGATCGCCTCTTCGATCGAGAGCCCTCCCACCGCCTGGACCGGAATCCGGACGGCTTCGACGACGGCCTTGAGATCATCCAGCGGGCTCAACCTCTGACCCGTGGTGGCCATGATGCCGTTGCGCTCATCGAAGCCGGTGTGATGGACGATGTAGTCGACCCCGAGGTCCTCCATCCAGCGGCTGGCCGCCGCTTTGTCATCGCAGATCATATTGTCGCCCATGACCTTGACGCCGAAGTCGCGTCCCGCCTGGACGACGCATTTGATCGTTTCGGCGTGGGCGCGGGCCATGACGACGACGTGCGTCGCCCCCGCTTTGGCCATCATCTCGGCTTCGAGGTAGCCGCCGTCCATTGTTTTGAGGTCGGCGACGATTGGATGGGACGGGAACTCCTGGCGCAGGGCGCGCACGCCGTGCAGCCCTTCGGCGAGGATGAGGGGCGTGCCCGCTTCCAGCCAGTCGACACCGGCTTCGACGGCGATGCGCGCCGTCTCGATCGCTTCCCGAATATCGGTCAAGTCGAGGGAGATCTGGACAATTGGTTTCATCATACAGCGTTCAATTTCGTGACAGGCGACCTTGGGCGTCGCGGGTGGAGTGCCGGGGAGGCGGCGTCGGAGCCGCTTCCAGAAAGAGGGCGGCGACAGAGGCGGCCCTGAGCGCCGGTCAACGCAATTCGCGAACGCGGATATTGCGGTACCAGACCTCGTCTCCGTGATCCTGCAGAAGGATGTGCCCGCGGGTCGCTTCGCCAAATCCCTTGGTGGTCTTGAATTTACTGGTGGCCAGTTTAGCGCGGTACTCCTCGCTCGTCCGGTCGAAGGAGACGACGCGGCGTCCATTGAGCCAGTGTTCGATCAGGTTTTTACGGACGACGATCCGGGTCTCGTTGAACTCGCCGACCGGGCGAAGCGCCTTCTCGGCGGCTGGCGCGATCAGGTCGTAGAGGCCCCCGGAGGTCCGATTTCCGGCGATTCCCATCTTCGCGTCGGGGTGGTGGTCGTCATCGAGCACCTGGTATTCGAAGCTGATGGCGCCACGGCCAGTCGGGGGCAGGCTCTCGCTGACGAGGTACTTGATGCCGCTGTTTCCGCCTTTGGAGATCTTCCATTCGAGGGCGAGTTCGAAGCTGCCGGATTGTCCGAACTGTTCGGTGGTGATGAGGTCCCCGCCGGGGTTCTCCGGAGTGCCGCGCCCCGCCGTCTTTTTGATGCTTCCCGACTCGACCATCCATCCTCCCGGGATGTCCTGCCGGTGGAAGCCCCGCCAGCCCTCCAACGTCGACCCGTCGAAGAGAAGTCGCCATCCGGCGGCCTTCTCGGCGGAGGTCAGCTGGTTGGGAGTTGGGGATTGCCCCGCCGCGACGCCGCCAGAGGAGAAGAGGGCGATGGCGATTGAGAAGAGAGTGGGGAGTGGCCGCAATCGTTTGGCGAGGGAACCTGGCTTTTTCATGACGCTGATCTCCAATGGGTCTGGCCTTACCCGCTGTCCTCTGGAAACACCGGGTGGAAACACCGGGTGGAAGCACCGGGACGCTGACGCTGCCCCGTTTCGGTTACCGTCGATCGATCCGGGGGGATAGCGAAGGGCAAGACGGAGAGGGCACTCCTCCACCAGGATCGACCACCAGAGAAGCCTTGCCGGTCTACCGTAGTCACTGGCTGACCACTGGCTTGACACTGGCACGAACCCGGACGTAGAGTAGCGCCCGGTTGGGCCTCCATTCGCTTGGCCCAATCGGCGCTGACATAAATAGCACGACCTTCAATCAACCGCAAAACTGAACGTGAACATC
>JBEIJP010000341.1:0-4141 GCA_040380245.1 Acidobacteriota bacterium
CAGACTGGGCGGAGTCAGGCTCCCGGCTCGCCACTGGACGTGGCCGAGGTAGGATCCCCCCTGGGTCGCGACCTTGCCGTTCGACCAGGGCTGCTTCGCCGCCCACTCGATCGTGTCGTAGCCGTCCTCCGCCTCTGTCCGGAACGGCTCCCATTTTCCTTCACTCTCATACCGGCCGCGCGTGTCCTGGATGAAGACCGCGTAGCCATTCTGCGCGAACTTCATCATCGTCTCGTGGACACCGTCCCGCTGCACTCCGTAGGGGGTTCGCACGATCAGCACCGGGTACTTCCCGTCCGCCCGTGGACGGTAGAGATCCCCGTAGAGGGTCACTCCATCCCGCATCGGGACCGCCAGATGGCGCTGCAGTCTGATTGGCAGGGGCCCGGCGGCATTGGCTGGCCGGGCCAGACGGTCCTCTCCCAACAACAGAAATCCAAGACCGAGGGCGAGGGACAGACCAAGGCCCAACCGTATCGCGACAAACATCTCTTTTCCTCCGGTGATGACCTTCGCGCTGCCCCCGACTCCGGGTTTCCGATCGAAGGTCTGTTGTCACTTCAGGGCGAACGGAGGAAACACCTCTCCCTTTGCCCATCTGGATCAGGCCGGAAGCGAACCCCTTCCCAGCCTGCATTTCGGAATGTCAGTGTGAAAAAAAACTACGGCGCATAGTCAGGGCAACTGCGGAATAAAGTCAATAATTCCCTGGTTCCAGCCGCAAAATTTTACCCAGGTCGAGGCGACATCATTTCGACTGATCCGGCAGATGGCGCTATCGACATCCGTTGCGGGGGCTGACAGCGGATGGCCCCCTCAGGCCGGCGGCAGCGGCGATTCTCGACCTGTCTTGACAAAGCCCTCCGCGGCCTCAATAATGCGCCCCTTCAGGAAAGAGCGGAGCGAAGTGTTCTCCTCAGGGAACAACCGCCAACCCAGACACTCCCTGCTTGAGCCGAAAGCGGAGCGACTTCGGGACCCCGTCCCGGTCCCTCCCTGGATTGTGCCATGCGTCGAGAGTGGGGGGGGCGAGTGGGCTGGGACAGAGTCGCTGTCCACCGCGGATGGCAGGTGGGCAACGCCGGGAAGGGGGCGCGATGAACGGCAGTGACCAACCGGGCGGAAAAGGGCAGGGGGCGGTGGAGCTCGAGCTCCCCTTCCTTCGCAGCGGCAAGGTGCGCGATCTCTACGAGGTCGACGCGGATCACCTTCTGATGGTGGCGACCGACCGTATCTCCGCCTTCGACTGCATTCTCCCCAACGCCATCCCTCGCAAAGGCGAGGTTCTGACCCAACTCTCCGCCTTCTGGTTCGAGCGGCTCGCCGGACTGGTCCGCCACCACCTCGTCACCGCCCGGCTCGACCACTTTCCACTGCCGCTCCTTGACAGACTCTCGCCCGAGTCCCGCCGCTGGCTGGCGGGTCGCGCCATGCTCGTCCGACGGACGGAGGTCCTTCCCTTCGAGTGCGTCGTTCGTGGTTACCTCGCCGGCTCCGGCTGGAAGGAGTATCGCGAAACGGGCGCAGTCTGCGGACACCTCCTGCCCCAGGGCCTGCCGGAGGCGGCCCAACTGCCCGCGCCGATCTTCACCCCGGCGACCAAGGCTGAATCGGGGCACGACATCAACGTCTCCGTCGCGACCATGGCGGCGCAGCTCGGCACTGAATTGACCCGCTCCCTCGAAGAGACCAGCCTCGCTCTCTATCGGCAGGCCGCCGCCTACGCTGCCGAACGCGGCATCATCATCGCCGATACCAAGTTCGAGTTTGGCCTCCGAGATGGTCAGATTCTCCTCATCGACGAGGTCCTGACCCCCGACTCTTCCCGTTTCTGGCCCGCTGATCGCTATCGTACGGGGTCTTCTCCCCCCTCTTTCGACAAACAGTTTGTTCGTGATTATCTCGAAACCCTTGTCTGGGATAAGCAGCCGCCGGCGCCTCTTCTCCCGGACACCATCGTCGAGGCGACCAGCGCGCGCTACCTCGAAGCCTATCATCTCCTGACGGGCGGGGCCCTGCCCGTGCTTACGCCACCCCGATAACCCAATCGGATCCGCAACTTTCTGGGGAACCTCGCCTCTCTCCTCCCCCATTCTTCTCTGGAGAGAGCCGACGCTTCTCGCCTTTACTGGGAGAGTCATCGATGAAGACCGATCTCGAACGCCTGATCCAGCAGATGATCTCCCAGGGAATCCTCTTCGAAGAGGCCGTCCGCGAGTTCGAGAAGCAGTTCATCCTCCAGGTCCTCGCCCGTCATAACCAGAACCTCTCCCGCGCCGCGACCGAACTCGGAATCCATCGCAATACCCTCAGCAAACGGCTCGCCGGCTACTCTCCCTCTTCTCCCCACGCCGATTGATCCGCCCTTATTTTCTCAGTTTGACAACCGCACACTCAATTTTTATACTTAGCACTCCTTTGTCCGGAGTGCTAACAGGTGGCCCAAGGAGTGGCTGGGTCGTGTGTGCTGGAGGCGCTTTTGTGGGGGCGAGGAGATGAGGATCGCCGAGTTCGACCCGTTCGACCCGATTCCGTGTCTCCGGTGGGGGGCGGACGAGAGGGTCTCGAAGCGGGGGACTGAAGGCGGACCAAAGATTTTGTTTTGACCAAAGATTTTGTTTTGAATAGACAGGGGATGGCGGAAACCCGTTCATTCCAAATTCACATGTGATTTGAAAGGAGAATGAAAACTATGGCGTCGTCGATTCGACCCTTGAATGATCGGATTATTGTCAAGCGGATGGAGGAGCAGGAGCAGATGCGTGGAGGGCTCTACATCCCGGATACAGCCAAGGAGAAGCCGCAGGAGGGTGAGGTTCTGGCGGTCGGGAATGGCAAGTTGCTCGACAACGGCACGCGGACGACGATCGATCTCAAGCCTGGCGATCGGGTGCTCTTCGGCAAGTACGCCGGGACGGAGATCAAGCTGGATGGCGAGGAGCTCCTCATCCTTCGCGAGGACGATGTCCTGGGCGTGGTTGAGAGCACCGCGAAGGGCAAGGGCGCAAAGTAGTCGCGCTCGCCGGGTATTGACCCGGACCTTCAGCCCTCAAAACGCGCAGACAGAGCGTGCAGGCAGGGCTGGTCGACCAGCAGTCGATTCACGATCGATCGCGAACAATCCCCTTCTGAGAGGGGGGCGCGGCGTCGGAGTGCTACGTTGTCAGAACTGACCAACAGTTCAATTGCAGGAGGAAGAAGAGAACTATGGCTAAGCAGGTGATTCATGGCGAGGATTCCCGTCAGGCGATTCTGCGGGGAGTCAATCAGTTGGCGGACGCGGTGGCGATCACGCTGGGTCCGAAGGGGCGCAACGTCGTCATCGACAAGAAGTTCGGTTCCCCGACCATCACCAAGGACGGGGTGACGGTGGCCAAGGAGATCGAGCTCAAGGATTCGCTCGAGAACATGGGTGCGCAGATGGTGCGTGAGGTGGCTTCGAAGACGTCGGATGTGGCCGGCGACGGAACCACGACCGCGACAGTGCTTGCCCGGGCCATCTTCAAGGAGGGAGTCAAGACGGTCGCGGCAGGGGCCAACCCGATGGCGCTCAAGCGCGGGATCGAGAAGGCGGTCGAGCGGGCTGTCGCCGCGATTCAGGAGATGGCCAAGCCGGTCAAGGGCGACGCGATCGCTCAGGTCGGCACGGTCTCGGCCAACGGCGACACGACGATCGGCGGCATCATTGCCGAGGCGATGAAGAAGGTTGGCAAGGACGGCGTCATCACCGTCGAGGAGTCGAAGTCGCTCGACACCCTTCTCGAGGTGGTCGAGGGCATGCAGTTTGATCGGGGTTACCTCTCCCCCTACTTCGTCACCGACGCGGAGCGGATGGAGGCGACTCTCGAGAACGCGATGATTCTTCTCAACGAGAAGAAGATCAGTTCCATGAAGGACCTCCTGCCGTTGCTCGAGCAGGTGGCCAAGATGGGCAAGCCGCTTCTCATCATCGCCGAGGACGTCGAGGGTGAGGCGTTGGCGACCCTGGTGGTCAATCGGCTGCGTGGGACGCTGCAGGTCTGTGCCGTCAAGGCGCCGGGCTTCGGCGATCGCCGCAAGGCGATGCTCGAGGACATTGCCATCCTCACCGGCGGTCGCGTGATCAGCGAGGATCTCGGGATCAAGCTCGAGAACGTCAAGC
>JBEIJP010000342.1:0-4126 GCA_040380245.1 Acidobacteriota bacterium
CCCGTCTATGAGGTGCTCGGCGTAGGGCGGGATGATGGGGCTGAAAAGGGCGAGATGACCGCTCTCTACTTTCGTCGGGATCGCTTCGAGAAGCTCGAAGGCTGCCACTTCTGGTTGAGCGAAACTCCGGAGATCCCCGCGAGTAAGAGTTGGGATACCGCTTTGACACGCATGGCGACCTGGGTTCGCCTGCGTGACCGGCGAGACCCTCGGGCCAGGCCGATTCTCTTTCTCAATACCCACTTCGATCATCGGGGAGAACAGGCCCGCCTCGAATCGGCGAGATTGATCCGACGCCGCGTCGAGGTCTGGGCGCGTGATCATCGGGTGATCGTCACCGGTGACTTCAACGCGGGAGAGGGCACGGAGCCCTACCTGGCCCTCTTTGGTCTTCCGGGAGCTGGAAAGGAAGGGGATGCCACAGCCTCTCCCCTCGTCGACACCTACCGTGCGGTCTTTGCGGTCCGAGGAACGGAGGAGGGAACGTTCTCCGGCTTCAAGGTCGAGAACCTGCGTGGACCCCGCATCGATTGGATCGGGAGCAGCCGGGAGTGGAAGGTGCAGGACGCGCGAATCGATCGGACGCAACGGGAGGGACGGACCCCGTCGGACCACTTCGCGGTCACCGCGATTGTCGAATGAGGATGAGGAGGGCTTTCAAAAGAGGCACGGGGGGAGATCTCTTCTCCCCCCGTGCCTCCTTTGATCCGCGTCTCCTTTGATCCGCGTTTCCTTTGAATGGTTAGGGCCGCTGCCCACTCGAGGGAAGGGGGTCTGTCGGATCCCTCCGCTCCTGTATTGTCGCGGTCATCTCATACGGCGATGTTGCCATTGCCTGTCCGTAGACGGTGATGTACCAATCTCCAACAGGCGGATTGGAGAACGTGCATCGTTCGACGGCAGAGGTCGAGCGGGAGCTGCAGTCCGATTGCGTCATCGTCGGCATTCGGCTCTGTCGGACGAAGATGTCGACATCTCCCCGGGATAGATGGGCCCGCATCTGCGCGACCACCGAGAGCTGGGTCGCTCCCGCCGGAACATAGATCCGGAAGCGCTGGAAGCTTCCCCGTCCCAGACTGCCCGAGACGGTCCGCCCACTCTGCACCTGTCCGAACGTGTACATCGGGACAATGGCGCTGATGGTATCTTCCGCCATTGACCGTCCCGCCCCGTTAAATGAGGCGACGCGATAGGAGTAGTTCGACTCCACTGTCAGCCCAGTGTTGAGAAAGCTCCGTGTATCGGCTGGAAGAATGGTCAGCAGTTCCCATTCCGCTTTCATGGCGCCGTTGAGCCGCCAGATCTCAAAGCCCGACTCGTTGGCGGAGTTGTCTCTCCACCTTAGCTCGAGTTGCCCGTACCGTCCAAAGGTTCCCATTGGCAGTGCGGAGATCTCCAGGTTGGATGGCGGAGCAGGTTTGGGAGTAAGCCCGCGATCGTTGAGCGTGACTACCCTCACATCATTCGATGGGTCGGAGTCGCCCGCGTTGTCGAAGGCGCAGACACAATACGTATACGTGGTGGATGGTGCGAGATTCTGATCTGTGTAGGTTGGGGTGTCCGGTCCAACCATCGCAATTTTTTCCCAGGATGTGTTTCCACGACGTTGCCGCATAATCGTGAATCCGGTCTCCCGTGAATTGTCATTCCAGTTGAGAGTGATCGAGTTCGGCGAAGTAGCCAGCCCCGTCAGATTGGTCGGCGGGGCAATGCGGGGCGACAGGGTCACGACCGTGGCGATGTTCGACGCCGAAGATCTTGCCGACTGGTTGTAAGCGAAGATGTGGTACTCGTACCGGGTATTTGGTCTGAGGGGTTTGTTGTCCTCTTCTTTCTCGTCCATGGCGGCGGTCACATTGGCCCCGACCATACCAATCGGGATCCAGTCGCGTTTGGTGGGCGATCTGCGCATGATCACAAAGTGCAGCTCATTGTTCGAATTGTCCCGCCAGGTGATCTTGACCCGGTACGGTCTAGGGGCCGACGAGTTGGGGTCACCCTGGTATGGGAAGGCAATGACGGAGCTCGGAGCGGAAGGGGCAGTCGACATCACGCTGAGGGTTCCCAGCCCGATCATGGCGCCATCGAGGTTGATGCGGGATCGCCGCAGCTGATTGCGTGAATCCTGGATCGCTCGTCCCGTCGCGACGAGGGCAGTCCGAACCTCCGCGACCGTGGCGATTCCTGACTTCTGGCGAGCCAGGGCCCACGCGCCAGCGACCGAGGCCGCCGAGAAGGAGGTTCCCTGGGCGCGCGTCTCTCCTCCACCGGGCGTCGGGACCAGCACGTCCTGCCCCGGGGCGAGGAGATCGAGCTCCTCGGCGCTGTTGGAGAAGGCCGACACCTGCTCGACTTGTGTGATTCCCGTCAGCACCCCGCCGGGCAAGCCCGGCATCCCGCTCGACATGGCCGTCGAGAAGCTGCCGACGCTGATGGCCGAAGAGATACAGGCCGGGGAACTGAGCGCTCCCGAGTTCCCATCGTTCCCAGCCGCCGCGATGGTGGCGATGTTGACCCCTTCCAGGAGCTCCACTGCCATTCGCAGCGGAGCCGCCTCCGCGTCGCAGTTCGAGCCGAGGAGGGAGCCCGCGAGGCTGACGTTGGCGGCGACGACTCGGAATCTCTCCCGGAGCTCATAGACATACTCCAGGCCCCGCAGCAGATCGGAATCGTAGGCGAAGAGGCAAGAGTTCGCGCCCTCCGGGCAGACTCCCGGCGCATCCAGCCGCGAGACGACCTTGACCGCGATCAGGCTGGCCTCCGGGGCGACTCCATGGCGACCGGCGGCGATCGATGCGACCTGGGTTCCGTGCTCGCAGCCCGTGCCGTCGATCTGACAGGGGAGGCCGGCATCGGCTTCCTTGGACGCGCTCGTCTCTGCCGGACAGACCGATTGAATGCCCTCCTCCGGGCTGGCCGACGAGAAGCAGCCCTCGGCGACCACTTTCCCGGCCAGGGAAGGATGGGCTTTGTCGATACCGGTATCGAGAACGGCAATTGTCTGGTGAACTCCCGACAGACCGCTGCGCCGGACCTGGGCAATCCCAATGTCCGCGCCTCCCGGGAGGCTCGATCCCGCGCCGGTGGCGCTCTCGGTCTGCGCGGGGAACGAGAGCGTGTCCTCGAAGATGTCGATCACCGCGTTCGACTGTGCCAGGGAGGCGAGTCCCGCGGCGTTGACCCGCAGGGCGAGGAGCGGAAGGTGCTGGTAGGACTTGACCGAAGCGGAGTCGTACCCCTCAAGGCTTTGGAGGACTTCCGCCTGCCGCCGTTCGATGAGGGCTCGTTGCGCGGCAACGTCAAGAGGATCCTTCAACTGGTGCGCTGGCTCATAGGCGATCCGGAGCCGTGCGATCACAGGCAGCGATCCCCCGGGGAGCATCTTCTGCTGCAGCGTCCGGAACCGGTTCTCGACCACCTCATCTCGCTGCAAGGCGGCCGACCTGGTTTGGAACTCTTCGACCCGTCTCTCCAGGTCGCCATCGATCCCATTTTCTTCATTTCCGTTGGCACTCGCGGCGGCAACTGACACCGCCTGACCTCCGGTCAAGTGCGCAAACGCTCCGATCCCGGCGATCAGTGCGAGCAGGCAGACCCATCCCAGGGATCTCTTTTGGGGGAGGGAGGGCATTTTTCTAAAAGGGCTTCGGTCTGCTTTATTGTCCGATTGGCTTGTTGGGCATGTCTCAAATGACGTCTGTTTCTGTGTGTCCATCACAAAATTCCTTACACGTTCCTCCCCAATGCGTTGTTGGAGAGTGATCGCCGAACCACGCTGGTGATGCCGTTTCTGTCATCTTTATTCCCACCGACATCGCGCTTGTCCGACGTTCCATTCGGGGTTAATTGGGTATCGTACTGGTGGCGAGGGCACACGTCCCTCCGCCATCCCGCACGCGGGGCACATACTCGACGCAAAACTTCAGCTGTTGTGTGGTAGTTTGTCAAAGATCAGGCCAGGTTGGATCGGGTGCCAAATCCTCGAAATAGTCGTACTTCTGTTCAGCGGTTGTTTGGAAGCGGAAAGAGGCGGATCGGTTGCGCGGGTTTGCAGGGGGGCAGGAAAATAATTTGCTTTAGGGGGAATAGGGGGAATAGGGGGAATAGGGGGAATAGGGGGAATAGG